>NZ_JAIFKB010000005.1:0-271737 GCF_019641445.1 Rhodococcus sp. DMU2021 | reverse complement strand
TTGGTGGCGGTGACGATGCTGGGCTGACCGTGGTTACCCGCACGCCTAGCTTCCGGAGGCGGTGACGTGCGCACCCGAGGTGGCCCGCAGGTCCTCGAGGAAGGTGCGCGACCAGCGGGCGACGTCGTACTCCATGACGTGCGCGTGCATGGTCTTCATGCGCTTCTTCCGTTCGGCCGGGTCCTCCTCTATCGCTTCCACGATCGCGCGCTTGACGCCTTCGAGATCGTGTGGGTTGACCAGAAGAGCGCGGCGGAGTTCGGCTGCCGCCCCGGCGAATTCGCTGAGCACCAACGAACCGCTGCCGTCGGGGTGGCAGGCGATGTATTCCTTGGCGACGAGGTTCATGCCGTCGCGCAGGGGAGTGACCAGCATGACATCGGCACCGGTGTACATCGCGAGCAGTTCGTCGCGGTCGACCGAGGCATGGAGGTAGTGGACGACGGGGGAACCGAGCCGGGCGAACTCGCCGTTGATCCGACCCACTTCGCGCTCCACCTGGTCGCGGAGTTGTGCGTACGCCGTCAAACGCTCGCGGCTCGGCGTGGCCAACTGCACCATCACGACCTTCTCGGGATCGAGGGTGCCTTCGGCGAACAGCTCGTGCAGGGCCTCGAGACGTACGTCGATCCCCTTGGTGTAGTCGAGCCGGTCGACGCCGAGCAGCATGACCTCCGGATCGCCCAGGTCCCTGCGGATCTCGGCGGCACGCTCCTGAACGGCGGTGTCGCGGGAACGTTCCCGGAGCTGCGCGGAGTCGATGGAGATGGGGTAGGCACCGACACGAACCTGCCGGTCGCCGAGAACGATGGTGCCGCCCGACGAGGTCCCGCGCGGTGCCGGAAGTCCGAAGAGCCGGTTGGCGAGATAGAGGAAGTTCTGTGCCCCGCCGGGGAGATGGAAACCGACGAGATCGGCGCCGAGCAGACCGTCGACGATCGCCTTCCGCCACGGCAACTGCAGGAACAGTTCGGTAGGCGGGAAGGGGATGTGGAGGAAGAAACCGATCGTGACGTCGGGCCGGAGTTCACGCAACATCCGGGGAACGAGCTGGAGCTGGTAGTCGTGCACCCACACCGTCGCCCCGGGGGCAGCGGCACGGGCCGCGGCCTCGGCGAATCGCTGATTGACCGCGCGATAGGTCCGCCACCACCGGCGATCGAAAGTGGGTGGGATGAGCGCGTCGTGGTAGAGCGGCCACAGAGTGTCGTTCGAGAAACCCTCGTAGTACTCCTCGACCTCCTGGGAGGACAACTCCACCGGATACAGCGAGAGCCCGTCCTCCTCGAAGGGATCGACCGTCACGTCGGGAGTGCCGGGCCAGCCGACCCAGGCGCCACTGTTGGACCTCAGGACGGTCTCCATCGCGGTCACCAGGCCACCGGGGCTGCGTCGCCAGACCGGCGGGCCACCGTCGGTCGGCGTCTCGAGATCCACCGGCAAACGGTTGGCGACCACGACGAAATCGTCGGAGTTCGGTTCGTTCATAATCCCGCCTTCGTGCAACTGCCTTACGGCGAACCAATCCCACATGTTCGAAATCGACTACTTCTTGTTATCAAGGCGGGTAGGGGGCCGCAAACTGCGTGCACCGCTGCGGGCCTTCGACCAGCAGTTCTCCGGAAGATCAGCTTTCGCTCGGCAGGGGAGCAGCCGGGTTGTCGAACATTTCGTCGATACGCTTCTTGATCTCCGCGGTACTGAATCGCACGCCCTGGTGGAGGGCTGCGGGCGGGAAGAAGGTGGCGCCGGAAACGGGGCTCTGCTCGAGCATCGTCGAGGTCCTTTCGGAAAACAGGCGGAGATGGACCGGGACCTTTGTGGTCGCGGTCGGTGAAGTGACGAGGATCGGCCTGCGTCGTGGCCCGAACGATTCAGCTCGCGGGGTTCGCCGCGAAGAGATCTATGAGTGCCTTGCAGAATGCCGGCAGGTCGCCGGGGTTGCGGCTCGAGACCAGGTTGCGATCGACGACCACCTCTTGATCGACGACGTTTCCGCCGGCGTTGCGGATGTCGGTACGAACGCTCGGATACGACGTGAGGGTGCGGTCGCGCACCACGTCGGCCTCGACGAGCATCCACGGTCCGTGGCAGATCACGCCGACCGGGCGCCCGGAGGTGACGAACTCCCGCACGAACGACACGGCCTTGTCGTCCTGGCGCAGCTGATCGGGATTCGTGGTTCCACCGGGAAGCACCAGGCCGTCGAAGTCGCCGGGGGAGACCTCCGAGACGAGGTGATCGACGGTGTATTTCCCTGCGGCGTTGACGTCCTTCTCCATTGCCTGGATCTCGCCCTGCTCGATCGAGACGAGTCGGACGGTGGCGCCCTCGTCCTCGAGAGCTTTACGCGGCTCGACGAACTCGACCTCCTCGACTCCGTTCGTCGCGAGAATTGCGATGGTCAGTCCGGACAGTCGTGCCCCATCGGCGGAATTCATGTTCGTGTGTCCTTTCTCGGCTGCTGTCAGAATTACCCGGCTCGGATGGTGTGAAACGCGGGCTCTCACGCCTTTTTCCACCCTCGGCGTCACCTGGGGGAAAGGTTGCCGGTCGCGGGCCCCTCCAGCAGAGTGCCGTCGGCAGTGAATCGGGAGCCGTGCAGCGGGCAGTCCCACGACGACTCCGCGTCGTTCCACCGCAGGATTCCGCCGAGGTGCGGGCAGACCGCGCTCACGCGGTGCGTCCGGCCGTCGACCGTGGACACGCCGACGGGACGTCCGCAACTGCGTACCACCCGTCCCTGTCCTTCTTCCGGCTTTGATCCGGAGGACGTCGCGGCCTGCAACCAGCCCTTGGCCATGTGCAATGCGACGGTGGCATTGAGTTTGGCTGCGGTGGGAATGCCGGTCACCAGTTCGGTGCGCCATGCCGCCATGGCGGGCGCCCACGCCTCGACCTCGGGATCCGGCGACTCCGAGAACCGGGACGCGATGATGTGCGCCGCCGCGACCCCGCCGGTCATGCCCCACTTGCCGAAGCCGGTCGCCACCCAGATCCGGTCGGCACCGGGCAGGATGGGCCCGACCTCGGGGAGGCTGTCCATGTTCGTGTAGTCCTGCGCCGACCACCGGTACAGTTCGTGGGCGCCGGGGAAGGTCCGTTGACTCCATCGCAGCAGGTCGTCGTATGCGGAACGGGTCGAATCGTGCCGGCCGACGACGTGTCCGTTGCCGCCGACGAGCAGTAGTCGATCCGCCGACGAGGACGTTCCCGCCGCAGAGGCGGTGCGGAGCGACCGGGTGGGACTGTCCGCGGACAAGAACATCCCTTCCGGCGGGCCACCGGGCACTTCGACGGCGATGGAGTACGAGCGGTCGGGTTCCATCCTGGCGAAGAATGCACCGCGGTCCAGGATGGGGATGCCGGTTGCAAGTACGACGCGATCTGCACGGATGTTGCCGTCGTCGGTGCGGACGATGCATCCTGCGTCCTCGGTGTCCACGGTCTTCACGCGCCGCCCGACGAACACTTCGGCGCCGCACGCACGCGCCCGGTCGACCGCCGTGAACAGAATGGGCATGGGATCGACCTGCACCTGGTCGGGAATCGTGACTGCCGCGGCCACGCCGAAGGGCAGCGGGATCTCACCGACCCTCTCGGCCGGTAACCCGGCGGCGCGGCAGTGGTGGTATTCCGCGTCGATCATGCTCACGTTCGACGGATCCTGCGCGTAGGTATAGGCGTCCGCACGGTCGAAGTCGAGTCCGTGCCGCGTGCAGAAATCGACCACCCATCGTTGTGCCGCGAGGGTGCCGTCGACATATCCCTGACGGATCGCACCGGAATGTCTGCGGCCGATCTGCGACAGGCGTGTGCCCTGCACGACGCTGACCTTGCCGGTGGTGTTCCCGGTGGTCACCGCCCCGATGTCCCGGGCTTCGAGCACCGCAACGCGCAGTCCCCTCTCAGCGAGGAGCAGCGCCGTCACGGTGCCCGTGATCCCGGCGCCGACGACCACGATGTCGTAGCGCTCCCGGCGGGCCGTCCAGTCGTCGTACGTCGCGATGTGCGGGGCGCGATCCCGCCAGAGGGACACCGTGGTCTCGGTAGGCATATGCGCTGGTTACCTCCCCGGCCGGACCGGTAAACGGGGCGCTGCGGGAGCCTCTCGCATCGTTGTTTCCGGTTCGTGATCCGAACCGGGTGTTTCGATGCCGGACAGGTGTGGGTAAACCGCAGTACCACGTCGCGTAAGGCGAAATAAATCAACCGGTTTCGTGGGTGTCCCACGGGAGGTTCCAGTGCTGTCTTCTGAGATGGACGATTTCGGTGGAGGTGAGGGCGTCAGCCGCACCCACCGAGGTGGAAGCGTGCGCTCCCGAGTCGTTCGGGGCGCGGTACGCGCACTCGCGAAGCCGGTCGTCGGGGCATGGATGGCCCGGCCCGACCTCGCGTGGCCACTGTCGGTCGTCGACGGCGCTGCGTCCCTCCTCCCCAAGCCCTCCGGAGCCCAGTACGTGGACGTCGACCTGGGCGCGTGCAGTGCAGAGTGGATCCGCGCGGAAGGACGATCGACCAAGCGCGCGGTGCTGTACCTGCACGGTGGCGCGTTCCTGATGTGCGGATTGAACACTCATCGTTCGCTGGCCGTGAGCCTGTCGGATCGCGCCGACGGCGCGGTGCTCAGCGTCGACTACCGCATGCTGCCGAACGCTCCCATCGCACACGCGGTGGACGACGCGGTACGCGGTTACGAGTGGTTGTGCGAGAAAGGTTATCGGGGAGAGGACATCGTCGTCGCAGGCGACTCCGCCGGGGGATACCTGTCGTTCATGACGGCCCTGGCCATCGCAGAATCCGATCTGCCCCGCCCCGCCGGAATCGTCGCGCTGTCGCCCCTCGTCGACCTCGATTCCGATCGTCGCGCCGAACACGACATGCAGGCGGCCTGCCCCATGTTCCCCGGATCGGCCGTGCAGTCGCTCGTACGCTACATCGAGGGCACCCATACCCGTCTGACCGTCGACGGGGAGCCCGGACCGCTGATGTGCCCGCTCGACAACGACCTCAGTGTGCTGCCCCCGGTGATGATCCACGCCGGTCACGACGAATTGCTGCGCAGCGACGCAGAATCCATGGCGCGGGCCGTGCGGGAGGCAGGGGTCAGCTGCGACCTGCACCTGTGGCGACACCAGGTGCACGCCTTCCCGATCTTCGCCGACAGCGTTCCCGAGAGCCGGCGTGCGCTCGCCGAGGCCGGCCGGTTCGTGCAGTCCGTGACGGACACGACCGGTCGTGCGCAACGGTCCGTCGTCACGCCGATCTCTCGCTACGTCTCCGATTCCGCAGTCGCCTGAGCACTGCAGTGCTCTGAGAACTGCAGTGCTCTGAGAACTGCAGTGCTCTGAGAACTGCAGTGCTCTGAGAACTGTAGTTCTCTGAGAACTGCAGCGGCCCGAATCAATTGGAGTCGGGACCGCTCGGTCGCGGCACTCGTGACCGAGCGGTCCCGGAACCTTCTACAGCACCTACTGCTGCGAACTACCCGAGTGGGCGAATTCCAAGGTTCCGAGATCGGCTTCCGCCACCTCGAAAGGCATCGTCAGCACGGTCGCGGTCGCCCACCCCCGGCACACGAGAACGGCGTCGCTGTCGTGGGATTCGTCGAGTTCGACCGCCCGGAAGGTGACCGGCAAGGCGCGGGAGATGTCGCCGTCGTCCTCGACCTCCCCGATCTCGGCCTGGACGGCACCGAATCCTGCCAGAGGAGCACTGCGCAGTCCGCGTAACTCGTGGACGGGCATGTCGGGGATGTTGACGTTGAGAACCGTGCCCGGACGGCTGTGTTCGACGGCCCACTCGAGAGCGCGACGGGTCACCAACTCGGCGGTCTCCCACTGCGACGGAGCTGTCCCGTTGAGGGACAATGCGACCGCGCGGGCACCGTGGGTGGCCGCGGTCAGGGCTGCACCCACCGTGCCCGAATGCAGGATCGCGTGACCGGTGTTGGGGCCCAGGTTGATTCCGGATAACACGATGTCCGGTGCCGTCCCGAACGCGCCGTACGAGGCGAGGAAGGTGATCAACGCCGGAGATGCTTCCACCGCATAGGATTCCACCTCGGGCAGGTCGTCGAGCGGGCGACGGCTGAGCAGGAGTTTTCCTTCGTCCTGGAGAGCGGTCAAGGATGCACTGGCGCCGCTGCGCTCGACATGGGGCGCCGCGACCTGCACGTCGAATCCCGCCTCGACCGCGAGGCGGGCGAGCAGGGCGAGACCGGGACTGTCGATGCCGTCGTCGTTGACGATCAGTGCTTTCATGAACGCTTCCCCTTCACCTTCCGGACCTCCACCTTCTCGGCCATCTTCTCCACAGCGCCACGATGCCCCGTCGCCAGACCGCGGCGCGTGACGTTGACCGCACCTGCTGCGGCGCCGAGACGCAGCGCGTCCTCGAACTTCGCGCCCGCGGCGTAGGCCGACGCGATGCCGGCGGTCATCGAATCTCCGGCACCGTGGTGGTCCACGGTCTGCACCGAGGGTGCCTCCACCTCCCAGATGGTTCCGTTGTCCAGTGCGATCGCCGGATCGCCGGCGCGGGAGATCACCACCGAGGCGGCACCTTCGTCGTGGAGACGGTGCAAGGCCTCGATGAGATCGTCGAGATCCTCGGACTTCGCGCGACCGTCCTCGATGAGATCCTCGTGGCTCACCTTCAGCACGGTCACCCCGCCTTCGAGGGCCGCACCGAGGGTGGGGCCGGACAGATCGGCGACGACCGGGATGCCGAGGGCTCCCAGATCGGCGCACAGGCGCGTGTACACCTCGCTCGGTACGGCGTCGTCGTTGTGCGGTCCGCCCAGCATCGCGACCTTCGCGCACATCGCGGACGCCAGCGACGCGCTGAACAGATCGTCGGTCTCGTGACGGGTGAGTGCCGGCGGGTCGATCTCCACGATCTCCTTCCGTTCGCCCTCGCGCCGGTCGTGGATGTAGGAACCGTTGGGTGATGCGGTCTCCACGGCATGCACCGTCACGCCTTCGCGGTTGATCATGTCGACGAGGATCGTGCCGGACTCGCCGCCGAACGGTCCGCACAGGTGCACGTCCATTCCCAGGGTCGCCGCCATGCGGCCGATCCAGAATCCCTGCCCGCCGGGATGGACGTGCAGCTCGGTGCTTCCGTCGGGTGCCTTCTCGAGGGTTACCGTGAGGAGCGGGGACGGCGCGAAGACGAAGGCGTACGGGTTGGAGGAGGGGGTGTTCTCGGCTTCCATGCCCGCCCGGATACCCCCTCCGAACAGCGATGACACCCGGCGTCGTGTGACACCTGCGGAAGCGGGGTATGCGTCTGCCGCAAGCGAGCTGTCGTCCAGAGGATGAGGAGCGGGCATGGCCAGGATCGCGACGATCGAGACTTCGGTGGCACCGGCGCGTGTATGGGAGATCCTCGCCGACGGCTGGCGGTACGCGGCATGGGTGGTGGGTGCGTCGCGCATCCGGGCCGTCGACCCCGCCTGGCCGCAACGGGACACCCGGATCCATCATTCGGTGGGTCTGTGGCCTCTCCTGCTCGACGACCACACCGAGGTCAGCGAGGTGGTGCCCGAACGGCAACTGGTGCTGCGCGCACGTGCCTGGCTGTTCGGCAAGGCCGAGATCGCGATCTCGCTCGAACCCACCCACGACGGCGGCACCCGCATCACGATGGCCGAACACGTCGTCGAAGGACCGTACGCCCTCGTCCCCGATCGCGTACAGGAGGAAATGGTGTTGCCACGGAACCAGGAATGCCTGAGACGGCTGGTGCTGCTCGCCGAAGGCGCCACCGAATGAGCGACGCGACGGTCGATGCGGTTGTCATCGGCGCCGGACCCAACGGTCTGACCGCCGCCGCGGTGCTCGCCGACGCCGGATGGGACGTCCTCGTACTGGAGGAACAACCCGAACCCGGTGGAGCGGTGCGCAGCGCAGAACTTCACCCGGGATACTGCGCCGATCTGTTCAGCGCGTTCTATCCGCTCGGTGTGGCCTCACCGGCCTTCCAAGCCCTCGATCTCGCGTCGCACGGCCTCCGCTGGGCGCGTTCCCCGAAGGCCTTCGGTCACCCGCTGGGCCCCGACGACGAGGACGCGATCGTCGTCTCTCCGGATCCGACCGACACGGCGGCCGACCTCGAGCGTCGCTACGTCGGTGACGGGGAAGCGTGGCTGGCGCTGTTCGACCAGTGGAAGCAGGTACGCGGCGCGCTTCTCGAACTGCTCCTCGGTCCGTTCCCGCCCGTCCGGGGTTCCGTGGACCTGCTGCGCACCATGAAGACGGGAGATCTGCTGCGCTACGCGCGCATGCTCGCGCTGCCCGTCACCCGGATGTCGTCGGAGTTGTTCGGCGGTTCGGCGGCGCGGCTGCTGCTCCTGGGCAATGCCATGCATGCCGACACACCGCCCGAGGCGCCCGGCAGCGGCGTGATGGGTTACATGCTCACGATGCTCGCGCAGGACGTCGGATTCCCCGCGCCGGTCGGCGGCGCGGGAGCGCTCACCGACGCGCTGGTCCGGCGCGGCGCCGCAGCGGGTGCCCAGCTGCGGTGCGACTCGCCGGTCGTCGGCGTGGAGGTGCAGGGCGGGAAGGTCTCCGCAGTCCGGATCGCCGGTGGCGAGCGGGTGAAGGTGCGACGTGCCGTCCTCGCCGATACCTCGGCCCCGGCCCTGTACACGCGGCTCCTCCCGGCCGACGCCGTCGGGTCACGGGTACTCGACGACCTGCGCAAGTTCGAATGGGACACCCCGGTCGTGAAGGTGAACTACGCGCTCGACGGCCGCGTGCCGTGGCGTTCGCCCTCGTTGAGCGGGGCCGGCACGGTGCACGTCGGTGCCGATACGGACGCGATGATCCGGTGGTCGGCCGATCTGTCCACCGGGGTCGTCCCCGAGTCGCCCTTCCTCCTCTTCGGGCAGATGACCACCACCGACACGACGCGGTCGCCCGAGGGAACCGAAAGCTGCTGGGCCTACACACATCTGCCGCGGGGCATCACCGACGACGCGTCCGCCGACCACCTCGCCGAACGCGTCGACGCGCAACTCGAGGCCTACGCACCGGGTTTCGGTGCACGCGTGGTCGGCCGGCACGTCCAGCGACCCGGCGACCTCGAAGCAGCCGACGCAAATCTCGTCGGCGGCGCCGTCAACGGTGGAACCGCGCAGGTCCACCAGCAGTTGTTCCTGCGGCCCACTCCCGGTTTCGGCGGACCGCGGACGCCGGTCGAAGGGGTGTATCTCGCCAGCTCGGGTGCGCATCCGGGCGGGGGAGTCCACGGCATGGGTGGCTGGAACGCCGCTCACGCCGCACTCGCGGACGGCAAACGCACCGCTCCGGTGACCCGACGCGTGCGAAATGCCGCTCGCCGGGTGCTGTTCTCGTGATTGCTGGACCTCCCACGCGGAACGGTGGCGTGTTTCACACGGAAGTCGCGCGGGTATCCGCCCGCGAACGGACGGATCCGGGTTTTCGGCCCGGGGTGGTGGAGATGCCGGCGAACTCGAGATACCGAGGTGGTGTGACGTGACAGCTTCCCTGGCGCTGGACGGATCGGATTCGCCGCGGGTATGGCGTCTTCCGGGGGTGTACCGCCCCCAAGAGGATTCGTATCTGCTCGCAGGCGCGCTTGCGGACGCAGGCGGTACGAAGGGTGCGAAGGTGCTCGACTTCTGCACCGGGACAGGGTTTCTGGCGGTGAACGCCGCCATGCTCGGTGCCTCGTCGGTGACCGCCTTCGACATCAACCCGCGAGCCGTGTTCAGCGCCCGCGTCAACGCGTGGTCGCGCCGGCTGCCGATCCGTGCCCGGCAGGGAGGCCTGGACGAGGCGTTGCGCCACGGTCCGTTCGACATCGTCTTGTCGAATCCGCCGTACGTTCCGTGCGACGGGGAGAACCGCGACCCGCGCTGGGATGCCGGCGCCGACGGCCGCTGCGTGCTCGATCCGTTGTGCGACAGCCTGCCCACCCTGCTCACGCCCGGCGGATTCGCGCTGATCGTGCACTCCGAGTTCACCGGTGTGGAGGCAACACTGTCCCGGCTGCGCGAGGCGGACCTCAAGGCATCCGTCGTCGCCCGCAGCCGTATCCCCTTCGGACCGGTCCTTCGCAACCGCACGGACTATCTGTACTCGTCGCAGCTGGCGGAGCCCGGGGCACTGACCGAGGAGGTGGTCGTCGTCCGCGCCGACCGCCCCCGCACGAGGAGTTGAGAACGTGAGCAAGGCACCGAAGATCACGCAGCTCACCGCCGACGGAGAGTGCGAAGCACGGGTCGTGCGGCAGGTGAGGGGCGGTCCCACCCTCGTCGAGGGCCCGGTGCGGATCGTCGAGGACGACGGCGCCGAGACGGTCTCGGACCGTTTCGTGGTGGCCGTGTGCCGGTGTCACCGCAGCGCGCTGTACCCCCTCTGCGACACCAGCCATCGCGCACTCCGTACGCCGAAGGCGGCGGCGCGCACCGACACCTAGGGCATCGAACTAACCTTCCGGTCCGGGCCGGTCCCTGCACAGGGGCCGGCCCGGACGTCGTTCCGGGACCCCGGGCCGCCGGTCGGCCTGTCGTATCGGGGCGGGGTCGTAAGGGTCCGGAAACGACGAATCCCGGGTGCCGTGAGCACCCGGGATTCGCAGTTCTGCCTCGTGCCGAACGTCTCCTTCCGGCACGGACGATCGACAGGGGGTCAGTACCAGTGCGCGCGTCCGCCGATCGCCCGGCCCGTCGCGCCCAAGATCGCAAGGATCACGCCGATCACCAGAAGTATCACTCCGAGTGTGGTGAGGATCGAGATACCGGTGAAGAACCCCACCACCAACAGAATCAGACCCAGAATGATCATTGTCGCCACCTCAGATGTCATGACCGAAACCTGGAAGCCTCGGTGCCCGGCGATCGAATAACCGGGTTGGTCCGTTTCCAAACGTTTGTGACTCGCCTGATCCGGACAAATTCATTCGACGCAGGTCACGGGACGTCCGGTGCGCCCGGATGTTTGGATTCCACCGTGCCTCGGGTATTCGCCTTCCGACACACCCGAGAGCATTCCGGAGGAAGAATATGTCGAACTCGAGCTATACGGTTCCCGGTCTGAGCGATGCCGACGGCTCGCGCACCGCGAAGATTCTCCAGGAGCGCCTGAGTGCCTACAACGATCTGCACCTCACGCTGAAGCACATCCACTGGAACGTCGTCGGTCCGAACTTCATCGGCGTCCACGAGATGATCGACCCGCAGGTCGAGCTCGTGCGCGGATACGCGGACGAGGTCGCCGAGCGGATCGCCGCGCTCGGTGCGTCGCCCAAGGGCACGCCGGGCGCCATCGAGAAGAACCGCACGTGGGACGACTACTCGGTCGGCCGCGACACCGCGCAGGCGCACCTCGCTGCGCTGGACCTTGTCTACGACGGCATCATCACCGACAACCGCAAGGCGATCGACGAGGTCGGCAAGCTCGACCCGATCACCGAGGACCTCCTGATCGGCCAGACCGGCCAGCTGGAGAAGTTCCAGTGGTTCGTCCGCGCGCACCTCGAGAACGCTGCCGGTATTCTCCCGAACGCCGATGCGCAGACGGAGAAGGACGCAGCGGAATCGGCCCGCTGACCGGGACACCCGGACGATACCGACGATGCCGATGGCTTCCACACCCCGAACCGGTCTGCCACGACGCATCGTCGTCACCGGAGCGAGCGGAAATGTCGGCACGGCGCTCCTGCGCCGGCTGGCCGCTCACCCCGCGCAACTCGATATCGTCGCGATCGCGCGCCGGATTCCCCCGGCGCGCGATCCGTATGCGGCGGCGAAGTGGTGCGCCGTGGACCTCGGGGCTCCCGACGCCGCCCGGGTCCTGACTCCGATCTTCGCGGAGGCCGACGCCGTTGTGCACCTGGCCTGGGGATTCCAGCCCTCGCACCGTCGCGACTATCTCCGGCGGGTGGCGGTGGACGGTACCCGCGCCGTCATGACGGCCGCCGCCGACGCCGGTGTCGCGCACGTGATCCACATGTCCTCCGCCGCCGTGTACTCCGAGGGCGCCTACCGTCGGGAGGTCGACGAGTCGTGGGCCCGCGAAGGCGTGCCCACCTGTGTCTACAGCGTCGACAAGGTTGCGGCGGAGACATTCCTCGACGACTTCGAGTCCGGCACGAACGTGCCCGTCCTCACCCGTTTCCGCCCGGGATTCATCGGGCAGCTCGTCTCCGGCTCGGGCCTCGAACGCTACGTGCTGCCCGAGTTCGTGCCCGCCGGCATCACGAACCATCTGCCGTTGATCCCGATCGATCACAAGCTCACGATTCCCGCCGTGCACTCCGACGATGTGGCGGACGCGCTGGTCGCAGCGCTCGAGCGACGGGTGCCCGGTCCGTTCAACCTGGGTGCACCGACCCCGGTGGGAGCGCGGGACTTCGCCGCTCCGTTCGACTGCCCGACGATTCCGGTGCCGCGATGGGGTCTGTCGGCGCTCGCCGAAGCGACCTGGCGCCTACGGTTGCAACCGGTGCAGGGCGGATGGATCGACCTCGCCTACACCTGCCCGATGCTCGACTGCAGAAGGGCCCGCGAGGAACTCGGATGGTCGCCGAAGTACGACGGTCCCGAGGTGTGGTCCGAGACGGTGCGCGGCATGCGCAGCGCGACGGGCACCGACAGCCCCGTCCTCTCTCCGCGCAGCGCGCGCGAACGACTCGCCGCGCTCGTCGAACGTGGGCCCATCGGCCGGCGGATACCGCCGTAACACTCTCGGCCGTAACGCTCTCCTGCGCAGAACCATCCGCCGCCCTCCGTCGTCCCCTGCTGGGCCGTGGAGGGCGGGTTCGTGGAGGGCTGGTTTCGTGGAGGGCCGGATGCGGTATCCACCACCATGACGAAACCATCGAATCGAGCTCACGCTCCCACCACTGCGTCCCGAGCTTCGGGCTGGGTCGGATACGCCTGCATCCTCGCGGGGATCGCTGTCGTCGCTCTCGTACTCTACGCGGCGGGCGACGGATTCGAGGGATGGGTGATCGTCGGAGCCATCGCTGCCGCCGTGCTCATCGTCGTCGGCGTGGTGATGTCCGCGCTCAACCTCCGTCGACGCCGCCTCCGCGGGTCCGGTGGTACCCCCACACACGAACCCGGCCTGATCGACTGAGCCGGGACCCCGGCACCGACGAGTGGAGCCCCGGGACGCACTGTCCCGGGGCTCCACTCGCTGTCTCGTACCCGAGTGTCAGGCCGGTGCCTCCGCCGACGTGAGGAGCGAGCTGCGACCGGCGGTCCATCTGCCCAGCAGATGGCTTCCGAGCCGGCCCTCGAGGAACTCGATGGCCTGCGCACCGAACGAGATGTCCTGCGCCCGAGCCGGATCCTGTTCGATCATGTAACCCACCACGTCGTGCCGCAGGACGAGCTCGTGGACGGCGTCGGCCTCGATGTGCTCGGAGTAGAAGAGGACGCACGCGTCGTCGGCGCCCAGACGCTCGAGAGCCTCGACCATGCGGCGGGCGCTGGGGGCGGTGGTGATCTCGGCCGCGGCGAACATCCCGACCAGCATCGGCGTATATGCGCGGTGCAGACCGCACAACGACATGAAGTTCACCGTTGCAAGGGTGACGGCGGGAACGACGTCGAGATAGCCCAGATAGTCGTCCTTCAGGCCGGCGGCGAGCAGCAGGTCGGCGAACAACCGCGAGTGCATGCGCTCGGCCCGACCTCCGCCGTACTCGTCGAACTCGACGGCGACCAGCGCGGCTTTGGCGCGACCGGACAGTCGCGGGATCGCGAGGGCGTGTGGGTCCGCTTCCTTGAGGTGGTAGATCGAGCGATGCACGAAGAACTCGCGCATCATCTCCCACGTGCCGTTCGCGGCGAGCTCGTGGGAGACACCCCACGAGTCGTCCGGCTCGCGGCACAGGTCCTCGAGGACACCCTGCGGATCGTCGGAAGCCGGGACGTCGGCGCGCAGCCGATCGAGGAAGATGCGCTCGAGACGCGCCCGGACCCCGAGCGGGCCCGGTGCCCATTCCCAGGCCGGGTCGACGCCCGCGAACCCGCGGTAGTGGAGCTCGTAGAGAACGGCCAGAGCGAGTTGGACGTCCTCGCCATAGGCATCCGCGCCGTCGGTCGCGACGTCCCACACGGCATCGTCCACCGGGCCACCGAGTCGCTCGACGATCTCGGCGGAGATGGGTCCGCGGGGCGTGGGAAGCGGAGCGTCGTGCACGTCGCACATCCGGGTCTCATGAGCCATACGCCGGGGTTACCCTCTCGGAGCAGTGCAGAAACGACCCGTCGGTCGGTGCAGAAACGACCCGTCGGTCGGTGCAGAAACGACCCGTCGGTCGGTGCGGACCGGGGAAACGGGCGTGAATATCGATGCAGCCTGTGGGTATCCGGCGGCCATGAGCGAGGACCGCGAACGAGAACCACACACCATCGACGATCCCGGTGAGACCGACGAGATGGCCGAGCGCCCCGCCGACGAGATGCGCGGTTACGTCGGCCGCGGGTTGCTGTCCGGCCGCAAGGCCCTCGTCACGGGCGGCGACTCCGGCATCGGACGGGCGGTCGCCGTCGCCTTCGCGAAGGAGGGTGCCGACGTCGCGATCGCGTACCTCGAGGAACACCGCGACGCCGAACACACCGCCGACCTGGTGCGACGCGAGGGCCGCACATGCCACGTGATCGCGGGCGACCTCGGCGACGCGCAGCACTGCCGGGCGGTGGTGGCCGAGACGGTCGAGCAACTCGGTGGCCTCGACATCCTCGTCAACAATGCCGGCACCCAGCAGCCTGTCGACGATTTCGCCGAGTTGAGCGAGGAGCAGTGGCGCCACACCTTCGCCGTGAACATCGACAGCTTCTTCCACGTGACGAAGGCGGCCCTGCCGCATCTGACGCCGGGCGGTTCCGTCATCAACACCGCGTCGGTCAACGGTCTGCGCGGCAACAAGACGCTCATCGACTACTCGGCGACCAAGGGCGCGGTGATCGCCCTGACCTACTCGCTCGCGCAGGCACTGCAGGACAGGCAGATCCGCGTGAACTGCGTGGCGCCCGGACCGGTGTGGACACCGTTGATCCCGGCGACGATGGACGCGGAGAAGGTCTCCGAGTTCGGGCAACAGGCCCCTTTCGGCCGCGCCGCGCAGCCCGACGAGATCGCCCCGTCCTACGTCTTCTTCGCATCGGAGACGATGTCGTCGTACTACAGCGGTGAGGTACTCGCCCCGCTCGGCGGCGAGACCATGCCGGGCTGACCGGGTGAGCCGGTAGAGAGCAAGAACGGTCGGGCGGCGGCCGGGGTCTGCGCGCGACACTGAACGCATGACCTTCGGCCGTGATCGACTGCGGGAACTGCTCGACGCCGTTCTCGACGAGAACAACGCGACCCTCGAACGGATGGCGCAGCACGCCTACGCGTCGCAGTGGCACTTCAGCCGCACCTTCGCGGTGGGCACCGGCGAGTCGCCGGTGGCGTTGCGGCGCCGGGTGATGCTCGAGCGTGCCGCCTGGCAACTGCGTCACGGCAGTTCGGTCACCGATGCGGCGTTCGCCGCCGGCTACGACAGCGTCGAAGGGTTCGCCCGGGCCTTCGTCCGTGCCTACGGATATCCGCCCAGCGAGGCCGCCCGGGTGCTCGGCACCGGCCGTAGGGATCCCGGGGCGCCTGCGCCCGTCGACCCCGGGGCGCCCGCACCCGTCGACCACTGGGCGCCCGCGCCCGTCGATCACTGGTTGCCCGCCCCCAACGGCGTACATTTCCATCCGCCCACCAATCTCTGGGTCGAGGAGGACGGAGGGCGGTCCACCGCGCCCGACTACCCGGCCGCCGAGGTCCTCGCGCAGATGGTGCAGCACGACCTCGCGGACACCCGCTATCTCCTCGAGCGCGCCACCGAGCTCGACGACGACGAGCGCGACCGGATCAGGTTCCCCGGACTGGTGGTCCTCGAATGGGACGGTCCCGAGGAATCCGTCTCACGTGTGCTCGGCAACCTGGTACGTGCCAAGGAGATGTGGTTGGCCTCGATGGCCGGCGCTGACCACCCCGAGGATTCTGACAACGGGATCGACTCTCTGACAGTGCGTTTCGAGGAAGTTGCTCCGCGCTGGGTGGAGACGATCCGCGACATCCATCGCCGCGGCGCCTGGGGCGACGTGCTCATCGACGCCCTGTGCGACCCTCCCGAGAGCTTCGTCCTCGGGGGAGTGGTCGCCCACGTCCTAACCTTCGCCGCACACCGCCGTCAACTCGCGCGGCACATGATGCGGGCGGTCGGGCTCGACGTCGATCACGGAGATCCACTCGACTGGAACAGGAGCAGCTCATGACCCGGATGATCTACTACACCGCAAGCACACTGGACGGCTTCCTCGCCACCGAGGACCATTCGCTCGACTGGTTGCTCACCCGGGAGTCCGGTGACGGCGGGCCGTTCGACTACGAGAAGTTCATCGCCGGTATCGGCGCCATCGTCATGGGATCGTCCACCTACCGCTGGGTGCTCGACCATGCAGGCGAGGACAAGTGGGAGTACGACCTGCCCTGCTGGGTGTTCACGCATCGCGACGACCTGCCCGTCGCCCGGGCAGGCGACGAACCCGGCGACATCCGCTTCACGCAGAAGGACGTCCGTCAGGTCTACGACGAGATGGCCGAGGCCGCGAACGGCCGCGACCTGTGGATGGTGGGCGGCGGTGATCTCGCCGGACAGTTCGCCGAGCGCGGTCTGCTCGACGAGCTCGTCGTCTCCTTCGCGCCGGTGACCATCGGTTCCGGCCGTCCGTTGCTCCCGCTACACGTGGAGATGCGCCTCACCGAGCTCGGGCAGAGCGGCGAGTTCGCCGTCCTCCGCTACGAGGTGCTGAAGGAATCCACCGGTCGGTTGTGATGCGAGTCACGTGCAGGTACCGTCGGCATCGAGAGGGACACACCTCGTCCGAGGAGGCCGGTCGTGAAACTCAATCTGTTCGTAGCCTGGAGCGCCTATGCGCTCGCACTCGCCTCGATCCTGATGATCGCCCTGACGATCGTCGCCGCGGGGTACGGATTCTCGGGCTGGGCGCTCGTCGCGGCGCTCGGCGCTGTCGTCGCACTCGGCGCGGCATTCGGCATGATGGCCGGAACCGTGCGCCGAGACCGCAGACGGCACTACGACACCCCGCATCTGTTCTGAGGGTGATACCTGACGCGAGTCGGTGAAAGCCGACTCGCATCACTCACACGACATCACGACTCTGCGAGTCTGTGACATCACGACTCTGCGAGACATCACGACTCTGCGAGACATCACGACTCTGCGAGTCGGCGCTTCTCCGTTTCGATGTCGAAAGTCGGCTCCGGCCAATCGAGGTCGAGACGTTCGAACGCGTCGATGAGCAGTTCCGTCACCGCGAGGCGGCTGTACCACTTGCGGTCGCACGGTACGACGTACCAGGGCGCCTCGTCGGTGCTGGTCCGATCCAGCATGTCCTGATAGGCCTGCTGGTACTGCGGCCACAGGGCGCGCTCCGAGACATCGCTCGGGTCGTACTTCCAGTGCTTGTCGCGGCGCTCGAGGCGCTCGGCGAGGCGCTTCTTCTGCTCGTCCAACGAGACGAACATCGCGACCTTCACGATGGTCGTGCCCTCCCGGACGACTTCGCTCTCGAACCGGTTGATCTCGTCGTAGCGTCCGCGCCAGACATTCTCCGGCACCAGTGATCTCACCCGCGCGACCAGCACATCCTCGTAGTGCGACCGGTCGAAGACGCCGAGCTGACCGTTGCGGGGGAGGGCCTTCGCGATCCGCCACAGGAAGTGGTGCCGCTTCTCCTCCTCCGTCGGCACCCCGAAGGCCTTATGGTCGACGCCCTGCGGGTCGATTTGGCCGACGACGTGACGCACCATGCCGCCCTTCCCGGCGGTGTCCATGCCCTGCAGGATCAGCAGCACCGAGCGGGTGCCGCCGGTCCGCCCCTCGGCGAACAGCATCTCCTGCAGATCGGAGAGGACGGCACCACGTTCGGCGAACAGACGTTCGCCGAGCGCCTTGTCGCCGTCGAATCCCGGGGTGCCGTTCGTGTCGATGTCGGCGACGCGGGTCTCGGGCGTCGCCCGGAGGGCTTCGACGATCGATGCGGGCCGGAAGACGTCGTCCTTCGTCATCCCGCCAGCGTGTCACACGCAGGCGTCATCGGGCGTGTGCCACACGCAGTGGTCATCGGGCGTGTGCCACACGCAGTGGTGATCAGGCGGGATCGACACCGTCGGTCTCGGTTGGCAGAGGGTAGGGCGGTCGCGAGATGCCGTCGACCATGTGGCTGCCCCACAGGTCGACCTCCGAGATGCGGGCGGTCGCGGTCTCGGGGGCGTCGGGCACCGTAATCGTCACGGTGGTGCCGGGGGCGGGCGAGGCGTCTGCTCCGAGGGTCTCGGCGAGCCTGCGGAGCCGGCCGCGCCACACGTGCCGGCCGAGCAGGGGGTCGAAACGTCCGGAGATCTCGACGTCGACGGCGACCGTGCGGTTGCCCACGGTGACCTCGGCGGGACCGCGGTAGCCGGGATCGTCCTCGTCGTGCAGGTCGTCGGCGTGGTCGCTCATACCCGCACTATACGTGCAACTTCGAGTAACAGTAAAGGTGTCGATCAGGGAGTGGTCGACGACTCCGGCAGGAGTGGATGCGGTTGCGACTTGAAGCGCACCGGAGATCCGGCGACTCCGGCGATGCCGTTCATGCCGCCCCAGATCATCATCGTCAGATAATCGATCAGGTCCTCGGCGGTCATCGACTTGTTCGAGATCCACCAGTGCGTCGCGAGCTGGATGCCGCCGACGATTCCGTACGCCCACGGCACGGCACCACCCGAATCCATCTCGAGCAGCCGCAGCCGTTCCCCGAGGACGGTAGCGACGAGTTCGGCGATCATCCGCTCCGAATCGGCCACCACGTCGCGCCCCGCCGACGCGCTGTTGCTCATCACGTACAGATAGACCTCGGGATCGTCGGCGACGGTCTCGACGTAGGCGGTGATCGCCTCCCGGGTGAGCTCGTACTCGTCGAGATCCTCCGCGACCGCCGCGTAGATCCGGGGAGCGAGGACCGTCTCGACGTACCGCAGCATCGTCGCGGTCGTCAGGTCGCTCTTGTCGGTGAAGTAGCGGTAGAGCACCGTCTTCGACACGCCGATCTCGGCGGCGATCTCGTCCATGCCGATCTCGTGGCCGCGGGAGCGGATCGCGTTGATGGTGCCGTCCACGAGCTCTTCCCGGCGGGCGATCTTGTGCTCGTGCCAGCGCCGTTTGCGGCCGTCCTGCTTCACGGGCGGGGCGGCCTCGCTCGAGGTCGTGGTCGAAGTCGTCTGCGGTCTGCTGGACACTGTGTGGCACATCCGTTCGGTTTCGATCGTCGGCTCAGTCTACGATCCGGCCCCCCGTCCTTCAGAACTCGAGGGCGATCCGTCCGCCGAGTGCCGACTTTCGGCACAATCGATCGGGTGCAGCTCCTGACGACCGACGACGAGATCAAACGCCGAGAACTCCGCCGTATGAAGGCGGTCGCGACCGGCTTCCTCGTCGCCGCCGCGATCATCTATCTCTTCTGCCGCTGGCAGGAAACCCGCGGCGCCGGCGCATGGGTGGGTTACGTGCGCGCGGCTTCCGAGGCCGGCATGGTCGGCGCGCTCGCCGACTGGTTCGCCGTGACCGCCCTGTTCCGGCACCCACTACGGATACCCATCCCGCACACGGCGATCATCAAGCGGAAGAAGGACCAGCTCGGCGCCAACCTGAGCTCGTTCGTCGGCAACAACTTCCTCGCACCCGAGGTGGTGTCGGCCAAGGTCGAGTCGGCGCAGATCCCGCTGCGGGTCGGTACCTGGCTCGCCGAACCCGAGAACGCCCAGCGTGTGGCCAAGGAGACGTCGACGGTCCTGCGCGGCGTGGTCGGAATCCTGCGCGAGGACGACATCCAGCAGATCATCGACCACACCATCGTCAAGCGGATCGCCGAACCGGAATGGGGACCGCCCATCGGGCGTGTCCTCACCGAACTCCTCGCCGAGAACCGCCACCTGCCGCTCGTCGACATGCTCGCCGAACGCGCGCACCAGTGGGCGCTCGGGAGCCAGGAGACCATCGACCGCGTGATCAGCCGCGACTCGCCGTCGTGGTCGCCGAAGTTCGTCGACCTGCTGCTCGGCGAGAAGATCCACCGCGAACTCGTGGAGTTCACGTGGAAGGTGCGGTCGAATCCCGACCACGAGGTGCGGCTCGCGGTCAACAAGTTCCTCGCCGACTACGCCCGCGACCTGCAAAGCGATCCCGTGACCATCGCCAAGGCGGAGAAGGTCAAGGCCGAGATCATGGGCCGCGACGAGATCACCGGGCTCGCCGCGGCGACCTGGCGGACGGCCAAGCGAATGATCCTCGACTCGGTGGACGACCCGAACAGCACCCTGCGCACGAAGATCGCGGAGAACGTCATGGCGTTCGGCATCCGGGTGCGTGAGGACGCCGAGCTGCGCACCAAGATCGACGGCTGGTTGCTCGACGCGGTGCGTTTCGTCGCGTCCAACTACGCCGACGAGATCACCTCCGTCATCCGCGAGACGGTCGAGCGCTGGGACGCCGAGGAGGCCAGCCGCAAGATCGAACTCGCCGTGGGTCGCGACCTGCAGTTCATTCGCATCAACGGCACGGTGGTCGGCTCACTCGCAGGGTTGACGATCTACACGGTCTCGGAGTTGCTGTTCGCGTGACGACGGTCACGTGCTAGCAAGGTGCTTGCTGTAGCTAGCACTTGTCCGTAGACTTGTCGGTGTGTCCACGGAACCAGATCCGATCGAGGGCTCGGACACGCCGGACGACAGCGCCGGACCGGGGGATATCGCCGTTCGGGTGGTCAACAACGCCGCCCAGGACATCGGTGCCTTCATTCGGTCGCAGCGCGAGGCTGCACAGGTGTCGCTCCGCCAGTTGTCGCAACTGGCCGGTGTCAGCAACCCGTACCTGAGCCAGATCGAACGGGGCCTGCGCAAGCCGTCCGCGGAAGTGCTCGCCCAGATCGCCAAGGGGTTGCGGCTCTCGGCCGAGGTTCTCTACGTGCGAGCGGGGATCCTCGAGCATCGAGCGGAGAGCGCCGTGCGCGACGCGGTGCTCGTCGACACCGTTCTCACCGAGCGGCAGAAGCAGGTCCTGCTCGACATCTACGACTCGTTCTGCCGAGAGAACCAGCAGAACACCGGCGAGGCCCGGCCCGACCATCCGACAGACTTCGACGAGGAGAAAACTCCATGACCGATCCCACCAACATCCGTACCTCCCTCTACGCCGCGGTCGGTGCCGGCGACGCCGTCGTCCAGGCCGTCGCCGACCTCGTGGCCCAGGCGCGCCGACGTGCGGAGACCAACCGCACCGAGGTGGCCGAGCGGGTCGAGACCGCCCGCGACCGCTTCGCGACCCTGCCCGCCGATCTCACCGAGACCGTCGAGTCCCTCCGCGAGCGTCTCGCCGAACTCCCGGCCGAGCTGCCCGAGGAGATCGCGGAGCTGCGCGAGCGCTTCAGCACCGAGGAGCTGCGCAAGGTCGCCGAGGCGTACCTGAAGGTCGCCTCCGACCTCTACACCGCACTTGCCGAGCGCGGTGAGGAGACCATCGAGCGTCTGCGCTCCCAGCCGGCCCTCGAGGACGGCCTCGGTCGCGCCGAAGCCGTGCTCGGCGACGCCGCCGACCTCACCGAGGAAGCCCTCGGGACGGTGGCCCGCCGGACCCGCGAGGTCGGCGAGCAGGCCGCTAAGCTCGCGGGTCGCGCGGCCGGCCGCATCTCCGAGACGAGCGACGAGGTGAGCGAGGCCGTGTCCGACGCCGGCGGCAAGGCCGCCGAGCGCGTCGTCGAGCTCGGTGAGCGTGCCGAAGAGACGGGCTCCGAGACCGCCGGACGGGTCGAGTCGGCCCGCGGCGAGGTCCGCGAAGCGGCCGACAAGGCTGCGGAGAAGGTCGAGTCGGTGGCCACCCCGGTCGAGCCGGTCGAGGTCACCCCGGCCAAGGCTCCGGCCAAGAAGACTCCCGCCAAGACTCCGGCGAAGGCCCCGGCCAAGACGGTTGCCAAGACGCCCGCCGCCAAGGCTCCGGCCAAGACCGCCGCCAAGACCCCGGCGAAGAAGACCCCTGCCAAGAAGGCGGCTCCGCGCAAGACCAGCGGTTCCTGACCTGCAGTGATCGATCGGCCCTCGTGCGAACTCGCACGAGGGCCGATTCTCGTAGACTGGTGTGGTGACCAATGTCGATTCACTTGCCGGTCTGATCATCCTCGCGCTGCAGATCATCGCCATCGCCGGGGCGGGATTCGCGCTGTTCCACGTCGTGCGTCAGCCCGCCGAGGCGTTTCCGGCCGTCGACAAGCTGACCAAGCCCGTCTGGCTCGGCATCCTCGTGGCCGCGTTGCTCGTCCTCGTCGTCTTCGGCGCGGTGGGTCTGCTCGGGATCATCGCGGTCGTCGCCGTGTGCGTGTACCTCGTGGACGTCCGTCCGCGGGTCGAGGAGGTCCAGCGCCCTCGGTGGTAGGGGGTCGGGCCTCCCTTTCGCTTGACAAGTGTGATCCAGATAATGACACTTCGGGTAACGGATAATTTTCCGAGACGAGGTGATCGGCGATGACACTCCTGCGAAAGCACGACAGCCTGCCGGGTGAACACTCCACGGATCACCGGCAGGAGACCGCGCAACGCCTGCTCGATTCGTCGGCGCGGCTCTCCTACGATCCCGAGCTCGAGATCGACTGGGACGCGCCGCTCGTGGACGGCAAGTACGGCATGACCCCGGAGTGGTGCAGTCTCTACGGCACCGACCTGTGGGAACGCATGTCGGAGGATCAGCGCATCACCCTCACCGAGCACGAGGCCGCGAGCATCGCCGGCACCGGGATCTGGTTCGAGATGATCCTCATGCAGATGCTCGTCCGCGATCTCTACCGGCACGATCCGGCAACCCCCTACGTGCAGTTCGGGCTCACCGAGATCGCCGACGAATGCCGGCACTCGATCATGTTCGCGCGGTCGGCGCAGCGATACGGCATCCCCTCCTACCGGCCCAAGCGTTGGATCCGCGAGACCGGCCGGCTGTTCAAGGCCGTCGCGCGCGGCGCCCTCGCCTACGGCGGCACCCTGTTCGCCGAGGAGATCCTCGACATGATGCAGCGCGATTTCATGCGCGACGAGCGGGTGCAGCCCATCACCCGGACGGTGAGTCACGTCCACGTCGTGGAGGAGTCGCGGCACATCCGCTACGCCCGCGAGGAGACACGCAGGCGCTCGGCCCGGCTCGGACGTCTCGAGCGGGCATGGATCCGGATCCACCTCGGGGTGAGCGCGTACTTCGTCGTCACCAGCCTCGTGAACGACCAGGTCTACGCCGCGGCCGGACTCGACGTCGCCGAAGCGAAGAAGGCCGCGCAGGAGAACAGGCACTACCACGACAAGCTCCGTCAGGGCACTCGCCGCACGGTCGAGTTCCTCGACGAGGTGGGACTGATCGGCGGTCCGTCCACTCTGCTTCTGCGTCGCGCGCACGTCCTGTGACGTCGCGCTGCTCCACCGAACCGACAGGAGAATTCCACCCGTGAGAAAGCCGTCCCCGACCGCGTCGATCGCCGCGGGCTCGATCGTCCTCGCTGCCGCGGCGACCACCGCCGTGCTCGTCCGCCGGCGTCGTCGGACGGTCGTCCGTACCGAGGACGTCGCCCCGCACGAGCTGCTGCGCGAACCGGAACTCGAACCCGAGATCCTCGACGTCCGCGCCGACGACGGTGCCCGGCTGAACGTGCTCGCCTATGGCGACGCGGACGCTCCCGTGCTGGTGTTCTGTCACGGCTGGACGTGCAACGCCGCGTACTGGACCCCGCAGATCAACGCCTTCGCGGAGAACTACCGGGTGGTGGTCTACGACCAGCGCGGGCACGGCGACAGCGAGGCCGGGGCGCGGACGCTGGGAGCAGACGTGCTCGCCGACGATCTCCAGACGGTCCTCGACGCTGTGGTCCGGCCCGGTTCGAAGGCCGTGCTCACAGGTCACAGCATGGGCGGGATGAGCATCATCGCGTGGGCCGAGAAGTACCCGGAGAACGTCGGCCGCACGGTCGCAGGCGTGCTGCTCGCGAGCACCGGCACCGACCGGCTGGTCGCGGACTCGGCGATCGTGCCGCTGCCGCAACGCTTCCCGCGGGTGCCGGTGCCCGTCGCGAGCCGGCTCATGGGTGCGACCGTCCCGTTGGCGGCGTCCCCGGTGACGACGCGGGCCCTGCGCTACGTGGCCCTGTCGCCCGGTGCGAGCGCCGCCGAGGTGCAGTTCTGCGAGAAGATCGTGCTCGGCTGCCCGCCGCGCACGCGGGGCGGCTGGGGCAGGGCCCTGAGTGCCCTCGACATCCGTGAGGGTCTGCGCAATCTCACCGTGCCGACGACGGTGCTGGTCGGCACCGCCGACCGTCTCACCCCGCCTGTCCACGCCCGGCGTCTCGCCGAGGAACTCGACCGTGCGGGCAACCTCGAACGTTTCGTGGTGCTCGACGGCATCGGCCACATGAGCTCGGTCGAAGCGATCGACCGGTTCGACGAGGAGCTCGCGCACCTTGTCGAACGAGCCGGTGTGCCCGTCGGCTGAGCCGATCACTCGCACGCACGTCGGCTGAGCCGATCACCCACGCACGAAAGACCGGTCCATCCGCTCGCGGGTGGACCGGTTTCGGCTCGGGGGATCTACCGGAAGACGACGGTCTTACTGTCGTGCACCAGCACCCGATCCTCGAGGTGCCAGCGCAGACCGCGCGAGAGGACCAGCTTCTCGACGTCGCGGCCCTGACGGACCATGTCGCTGACGCTGTCGCTGTGACTGACGCGGATGACGTCCTGCTCGATGATCGGGCCCGCGTCGAGTTCGGCGGTGACGTAGTGGCAGGTCGCGCCGATGAGCTTCACGCCGCGCGTGAAGGCCTGGTGGTAGGGCCGTGCGCCGATGAACGACGGCAGGAAACTGTGGTGGATGTTGATCGCGCGGCCGGCCCAGTGCTCGCACAGTTCCTCCGGGAGCACCTGCATGAACCGGGCGAGGACCACCGCGTGCGGGTCGTGGGCGTCGACGAGCTTGCGGACCTGCTCGAAAGCCGGTGCGCGCTCGGCGGGATCCTTCGGGAACGACACGTAGTGGAAGGTGATGCCGTGTCGCTGCGCGACCGGTTCGAGATCGCGATGGTTGCCGATGACCGCGCAGATCTCGGCGTCGAGTTCCCCTGCGGCGACCCGTCCGAGGATGTCGTGCAGGCAGTGCCCTTCCTTGCTGACGAGCAGCACGACGCGCTTGCGCTTGCCGGTGTCGGAGAGCGTCCATTCGGTCTGCGGGCCGATGTCGGCGGCGACGCTCGCGAACTTCTCGCGCAGCTCGTCGAGTCCGAACGGGATCGACGACGCCCGGACGGCCTGCCGGGTGAAGAACCATCCGGTGTCTTGATCGGCGTGGTAGGCCGCCTCGACGATCGAACCACCGACCTCCGCGAGGAAGGTCGCGATGCGGGCGACGATCCCGGTGGTGTCCGGGCAGCCCAGGGTCAGAACGTAACGTCGATCGTCGGCGGATGAGGCGAGCGTCATGCCCCGATTCTCTCAGGTGACACACGGCGTCCTACTTCCGGTCGGCCCTGCTCCCGGTAGACCCTGTCTCCGGTCGTCAGCCCGAGACCGGAGGACGTCGAACCGTACCCGTGGCGACGAGAGTGGTCGCATCGATCGTGCGCAGTCCGCGTGCGGTGACCTCCTCGGCGATCTGCTGCCGCACCGCCGCCACCTGCCCGGAGTCGAGCCCGGTCAGCACCGCGCGCAAACCGGTGCCCGTTACGAGCGACCAGCACAACTCCTCCGTCGCCGGAAGGAGATTCGACAGGGTGCGGACCTCCACGGAATCGGTTCCGGCGTCCGCGAGCCACGCCTCGAGTGTGTCCGGAGTGTCGATCCGGTGCAGGGGTGTGCGGTCGCGCAGGACGCCGCGCTCGCGCAGCCCGGGGGAGTAGCGCGACGCGACATCGAACACGATCGACGAGAACTCCTCCATCGCGCCGCGTCGCCAGACCGTCACGCCGGCGCGTCCGCCCTGCCTCACGAGCGAGACCAGACGCCAGAAGGTTCGGTCCATGTCCGGGAGGAAGAACACCCCGTAGGAGATCGACAGCACGTCGTAGCCGGCGTCGGGTACGTCCGACGGTGCCTCCCACTGCGAGGCGTCCGCACAGACGAATTCGATGTTCTTCAGGCCGCGGCGTTCCGCGGTCAGGCGGCCGTGTTCGAGCATCTCGTCGGCGACGTCGACGCCGTGGACGAGACCTTCGGGTCCGACGGCGGCGGCGGCGGGAAGCGCGGACGATCCCGTTCCGCAACACGCGTCGAGCACCGCCTCGTCGGGGGCGACGCCGAGCTGGAAGACCAGTGCCTGCCCGGCCGGTCCCCACACCGTCGGGGTCAGCTCGTCGAAATCCCCGCTCGCCGCGTCGAAGGTGCGTGCGGTCTCGGCGGAATCGGCCCAGGGGTTCTCGGGATCGTCGTTCATGCCTGCTCCTCGAGGGCGTAGAACGGCTCGGCGTACCGGAAGGTGCCCCGCAGCTCGGGGTCGTGTGCCGTGAGCGCCCGTGCCTGGAAGTGGGACGCCCACTCCTCGACGTCGGGGGAGATCCCGAGTTCGGCGGCGGGCACGAAACCGAAGCGGGGGTAGTAGTCGGGATGTCCGAGCAGGAGCACGATCGACTCGTCCAGGGCATCCGCCGCACCGAGCACGGCGTGCATGAGAGCGGCGCCCACGCCGGAGCGCTGGAAATCGGGACGGACACCGAGTGGACCGAGGCCCAGGGCAGGGGTGGCGCCGACGTGACCCCGGGTGGCGACGACCTGGCCGACGATCGCGCCCGAGGCGTCCTCGGCCACGAGCGACAACGGCGGCAGCCATGCGTCGCTCGCCCGCAACGACGCGACCAGGCCGGGCTCGACCGGCTCGCGACCTTCCGGGGCGAACGGCGCGAACGCGGCGCGATGCACGTCGGCGGTCGCACGGACGTCGGCGGGGAGTTCTCGACGGATCAGCACGCGATCATTGTCGTGGCCGAAGCGGTGCGGCGGTATCGAATTATCGCCGTCTGCTGTTCCTCCGGACCACCACGACGGCCACAACTGCGACGAGAAGCGCGATCACCAGGATTTCCATGGGAATCGACTACCCGGCACGGGGCGAAGCCTGCTGAGCACGGCCCTCGGATCTCGCCGTGTGGAAAGCTGCAGTCATGTCCGGAACTACGTTGACCCGCGCGCAGGTCGCGTCGATGATCGACCACACCCTCCTCAAGCCCGAAGCGTCCTCGCAGGACGTGCGGGCCCTCGTCGACGAAGCCGTCGAACTCGGCGTGTACGCGGTGTGCGTGTCGCCGTCGATGCTGCCCCTGCGGGCCGAGGGGGTCACGGTCGCGACGGTCGTCGGTTTCCCTTCCGGCAAGCACCATTCCCTCATCAAGGGCGCCGAGGCGCGACTCGCCGTCGACGAGGGCGCACGCGAGATCGACCTGGTGATCGACGTGGGCGCAGCGGTGGCCGGCGACTACAACGCCGTCCTCGCCGACATCCTCACCGTGCGTGAAGCGATCGGTTTCGACCCTGTCCTCAAGGTCATCATCGAATCCGCGGTGCTCTCCGACGAGGCGATCGTCGAGGTGTGCCGCGCCGCGGAGAAGGCCGGGGCGAACTTCGTGAAGACCTCCACCGGTTTCCATCCCGCGGGTGGCGCCACCACCCACGCGGTCGCGCTCATGGCGGAGACGGTGGGCGGCAAGCTCGGCATCAAGGCGAGCGGCGGCATCCGCACCGCCGAGGACGCGGTCGCAATGATCGAGGCCGGAGCGACGCGACTCGGACTGTCCGGCAGCCGCGCGGTGCTGGACGGGCTGCAGAGCTGACGACAGCTCTCGACGGTCTGCCGGACCGGCGTCCTCGCTCACGACAGGAGGCCGCAGCTGCCCTCCTGCTGTTGCTGCTGCTGTCCCTGCGGGGCCTCCGGCAGCACGAAGCGGCCACCCTCGAGGCGGAGATCGATACCGCTGTCGGTGACGTTCACCTCGGTGGCCTGCATACCCAGCGGGTACTGCTGCAGACCCGAGGTCAGGATCTCCACGACGCCGTCGACGAGGGCCGTCGGGAGCCCGATGCCGAGGATCGTCGCGTCGGTCGTCTCGACCGTCACCACACCGCCGTTCACCACCGGTCGCGCGGTGAACTCCGCGAGACCCTGGCCGCCGACCGTGAACGTCAGGGTGCCCGCGTTCTCGTCGGCCATGACATCGGTGACGAGGCCGCCGACCGACTGGCTCTGCACGGTCGCGAGGATCCCGGAGGTGGGCCACGAGACGTCGGCACTCGAGCTGCCGATGGTGCCGGCGCCCTCGGCGGAGTCGCGCAGGTCGACGTCGTTGACCTCGGCGTGCACCTGCATCTGCTGGGCCGGGCCGAAGGCGGTGTCGTCGCTGTCGAGAGCGACCGAGGGAACCTGCCGGTCGAGCAGCTGGAGCAACACCGGCTTCCAGCTCAGGTCGACGTCGACTCCCGTGCCGAGCTCGCTCTCGAAGGACTGGGCGAGGCAGGCCGTCGCGCGGTTGCGGACGTAGACCTCCGCGCCCACCAGGACTGCGACCAGCGCCGCGACGAGAACGACGGCGATCGTGACGGTGCGGTTGCGCTTCCGTTGCGTCATGGTCGCCGATTCTTCCGGACGACGCTGAGGATCGACTGAGCACACGGCCACAGGATGAGGAAAATATGTGAGGTGTACCACATTCTTCGGCTACGCTGGGCGCCATGACAGGGTGGACGGATTCAGGTTACGACGCAACCGGGCGGGCCGATGCCGACGACTCGCTGCGGCGCCTCGCCGCCACACAAGCCGGGTTCTTCACCGCACGCCAGGCCGTCGGTCACGGAATAGCAGCTCACGACTTCGCGGAACGCATCGAGGCGGGACTGTGGATCCGCGTCGAGACCGAACTGTTCCGCCTCAGCGACAGCCCACGGACGAAGTTCGACGAATTCGCCCAATGGTGCACCTGGTACGAGGGGGAAGCGGTCGTCTCGCACCAGAGCGCCGCCGACCTGCACGGCATGGGCCACCTGCAGCCCCGCTTCCTGCACCTGTCCACACCCGACCAGCGCACCGTGCCGAGCAACCGGCTCGCGCTGCATCACCGGACGCTGGCAGAGGAGGACTGCGAGGTCGTCGGGGCCTTCCGGATCACCACACCCGCCCGCACCGCGGTCGACCTCGCGGCCGGCGGCGTGTCCCAGGAAGTGCTCGACGAACTCGTCGGCGACGCGATCGCGCTCGGCCGGGTCGACTCCGACCAGCTGCACGCCGCCGTGGCGAACCAGCCGGCCGCAGTGGCCGACCGGATCGAGCTCGCGCTCCTCGCCGCGGGCTGACCGACCGGAGCGACGACGAACTCGGACAGACGGTCTCAGACCGCGACCAGCTCGGATGCAACGGATGCGCCGGCGGGCGCGACCGCGTCCCACGGCACCGTCAGCACGCAGTCACGCAGACGGCGGCGGGGCGGAGACACCGGGAAGCCCTGATCCCGCAGCAGCTCGAGCGTCGCCTTCCATCGGATCCGCGGCCCGAACGCCGCGTGCGGAGCGCTCGTCGCCCACGCCCGGTCGGCCGCGCGGAGCAGCGCGTGGATCGGCTCGCCCGGGACGTTCCGGTGGATCAGCGCCTTCGGCAGCCGTTCGGCGACGTCGGACGGTCTCTCCACGTGGAACGGGCTCCACGCCAGGGTCAGCGAACGGGGACCGTGCTCGTCGAGGAGCACCCAGGCGCAGCGCCGGCCCAGCTCGTCGCACGTGCCGTCGATGAGCAGGCCGCCGGAAGCGAGGCCGGAACGCAGGTGCGCCCACGCCGGTTCGACCGCCTCCTCCGGATACTGCCGGAGCACGTTGAAGGCCCGGACCAGGGTCGGACGCAGGCCCGCGAGCTCGAAGCCGCCCCGGGCGAACGCGACACCGTCGCGGCCCGGGACCACACGGTCCGGATCGATCTCGAGACCGACCACGCGCAGATCGCTGCGGACCCGACGCAGGCGCGCGGCGAGTTCGAGGGTCGTCACCGGCATGGCGCCGTAACCCAGATCGACCACCAGCGGGTCGGTGGCGTGCGTCAACGCCCTCATGATGTGGGGGTCGTGCATCGCCCAGCGGTCACTGCGGCGCAGCCTGTTGATGCCGGTGGTGCCGCGCGTGACGACACCGACGGGTCCTCGATTGCGCACGCGCTACCGGCCGGCGAGCCAGTCGGCGGTGATGGCCGCTTCGGTGCGGAACACGTCGACGAGATTGGTGAGGATGAGTTCTTCGAGTTTGCCGCCGACGAACGGAATGTGCACCTTGGCCTCGGAGGTGGTGCGGAGCGTGGCGCCATGGTCGTCGCCGAAGAGCTCCATCGTGCCCGTGAGGCTACCCGGACCGCCGGGGATCGAGGCCTGGTAGGTGCCGGTCGCGCCGTCGGTGAACGGCCCGTAGTTCTCCTTGCGCGTGATGACCATGTCCTTCTTGATCACCGTGCGGGCGATCTCCGGCAGGTCGGAACGCGGCAGGACGTGGTGCAACACCAGCGCGATGCCCGATTCGGAGACCGTGAACCCGCGGACGTGGTTCTCCGAGTACTTGCGCATCTCGGTCATCCGCGCTTCCCAGTGGGCGGGGTCGGCGAGAGCCTCGTACACCCGCTCCGGTGGATGAGGGAAGCGGGCGGAGTAGTCGATACGCCGTGCCACGACCGGCCAGGTTACCGCGCCGGACGGCCTGCCCGGAAATCGCGACCGTCCACGGAGAGCTCAGCGGGGGTGCGATCAGGCCGAGTGGTCCCCGTTCAACCACTGCTCGGTGAAGGTGCGCTCCGCGTCGAACAGCTCGACGAGCTGCTCGACGATCATGCCCTCGATCTTGGAACCGAGGAACGGGATCTTCACCTCGACGGTCCCACCGATGACGACGGACGAACCCGCCCCGTCGGTGATGAGGGTCATCCCACCGGTGACCTCGCCGGGCATGCCGTCGACGTGCGCCGAGAACCTGCCCTCGGCGCGACCGCCTGCGAACGCGCCCCATGCCTCGTGACGCCGGATGACGAGATCGCCCGGGCGGAGGCTCGTCACCATGCTCGGCAGGTGCTCGGCCGGGATGGCCTGATGGAGGTCGAGCTCGATCGTGCCGTCACCGGAGTCGGCGCGTTCGACCGCCGCACCCGGGCCCCCGACCTCACTCAGCCGGGTCTGCCAGTACTGCGGATCGACGAACGCCGCGTGGACCGCAGCAGGCGGGGACGAGTAGTTCGCAGTGTGGTCGATAGGGCTGCCCATACGGGGCACGCTACCGTTTGCTGGTGCTTGATCCACGTACCAGGGCCCGGCTCGTCGAAACGGGAGCCACGGTGTCCGAGCAGGTGTCGCTGTCGGAATTCACGACCCTCCGGCTCGGTGGCCCCGCCCGGTATCTCGTCGAATGCACGTCCACCGCGTCGTTGATCGAGGTCGTGCGCCTGCTCGACGAGCAGGAAGTGCAGCTGCTGCTCCTCGCGGGTGGCTCCAACCTCGTGATCGGCGACGACGGCTTCGACGGCGTGGTGGTGCGTGTCGCGACCACCGGTGTCGACCTCCGCGACGACCACGTCCGGGTGGACGCGGGAGCCGAATGGGACGCCGTCGTCGCGGCCACCGTGGAGGCCGGCCTCGGCGGCCTCGAATGCCTGTCGGGCATCCCCGGCTCCACGGGAGCGACGCCGGTGCAGAACGTCGGCGCGTACGGCGTCGAGGTGGGCTCGATCCTGCGTCGCGTCCGCCTGTTCGACCGCGCCACCGGCCAGGACTCGTGGGCCGGCCCCGAGGCACTCGGTCTCGGCTACCGGACCAGCATCCTCAAGCACACCGACGCAGCGGTCGTCCTCGAGGTGGAACTGGACGTGCGGAGCGACGGTTCGTCCGCACCCCTCGCATACCGGGAGCTCGCGGTCGCGCTGGGTGCGGAGGAGGGCGAGCGCCGGCCGGCGGCGCAGGTACGCCAGCACGTGCTCGCGTTGCGCCGCAGCAAGGGCATGGTGCTCGACGCCGACGACCATGACACCTGGAGCGCCGGATCGTTCTTCACGAATCCCGTCGTCCCCGACGACCGCCTGCCGCAGGTGCTCGCGGCCATCGCGGCGAAGGTGGGGGAGGACGTGCGCATCCCGCAGTTCCCCGCGGACGGCGGCACCAAACTGTCGGCCGGATGGCTCATCGAGCGGGCCGGTTTCGTGAAGGGTTTCCCCGGCGCCGACGCACCGGCGCGGTTGTCGACGAAGCACACGCTGGCGCTCACCAACAGGGGAGCGGCATCGGCCGCGGACCTCGTGGCGCTGGCGCGGACGGTGCGCGACGGCGTCGAGGACGCCTTCGGGGTCCGTCTGCATCCCGAACCCGTCACCGTGAACTGCGTGATCTGACGGACGGCCCGCCCGTCGCCCCCGGTCGAACACCCCGAAGGCGGTGGCGGGATCGAAGACCAGCTCCCGCCCACCCACGGTGACCGTGACAGTACCGACGGGGGTGGGCGCGACCGCCTCGCCGCGCCCACCACCGCGGTGGGTCAGTCGGTGACGCGGTGGAACCGGCCGGCATTGGCCTGGTCGCGCGGCTTGACGATGATCTGGTCGAGGTTGACATGCGACGGCCGCGACGCGACGAAGCCGATGATGTCGGCGATGTCCTGGGCGACGAGCGGGGTGATGCCCTCGTACACCTTGTCGGCCCGATCCTTGTCGCCCTCGAAGCGCACCAGCGAGAACTCGGTCTCGACCGCGCCCGGCGCGACTTCGGTGAGGCGGACGGGCTGTCCGAGCAGTTCGCCGCGCAGCGTGCGGTGCAGCACGGCCTGCGCGTGCTTCGCCGAGGTGTAGCCGGCGCCGTTGTCGTAGGCCTCGAAGGCCGCGACCGAGGTGATGGTGACGATCAGGCCGTCGCCCGAGGCGATGAGCTTGGGGATCAGCGCCTTGGTGATGCGCATGGTGCCGATGACGTTGGTCTCCCACATCCAGCGCCAGTCGTCCTCGACGGCCTCGGCCACCGGTGCGAGTCCCTTGGCGCCACCGGCGTTGTTGACCAGCACGTCGACCCGCGGCAGCACCGTGGTGAAAGCGTCGACCGAATCCTCGTCGGTGACGTCGAGCTCGAGCGCGGTACCGCCGATCTCGTCGGCGAGCTTCTGCAGGCGGTCGAGGCGGCGTGCGCCCACCACGACGTGGAAGCCCTGTGCGGCGAGCGTGCGGGCGGTCGCCTCGCCGATTCCGGAGGAGGCTCCGGTGACGACGGCGACGCGGGAATCGGGAGAGATGCTCATGGGGGCAATCGTAGTGTCGGGCACCGGATGCCGCCGCACGTCCCGGCCTGCGAAGTCCTTTCCGTGCGGCTACCCTGCGGCGTATGACCACCACCCGCGGTCGATACAGTTCGGGCGAACAGACCCGGATCCGGCTCGTCGAAGCCGCCGAGCGGCTCTTCGCCCGCAGTGGATACGACGGGGTCACCCTCGCCGACATCCGCAAGGCCGCCGGACAGCACAACTCGTCCGTGGTCGGTTATTACTTCGGCACCAAGGAGGGGTTGCTCGAGGCGGTCTTCTCCCACCGGTTGCCCGCCCTGAACTCCCAGCGGGAAGCGCTCCTCGCCGAGATGCTGCGGACGCGGGAGACCCTCTCGGTCCGCGACCTGCTGTGGATGATCATCCGCCCCCTGGCCGGCACGCTCGGCCGCAACAACCACTACGTCGCCTTCCTCGACCGGCTGTCGAACCACGACCGGTTCGCCGAGTGCTTCCGCGTCACCGGACCGACGGGAACCGAGAGCGGCCGCCGGTCCGACACCGCGCTACGGACCCTGCTCGGGCCGTTGCCCGACGATATCGCCGGGCAGCGTCTGCGGCTGGTCTACTCCGGCACCGTCGGTGCGCTGGCGCGGTGTCACCGTGCAGGCGAATCACCCACCACGGCAGAACTCGCCGCACTCGTCGACGCGTGGGAGGCGTTGCTGCTCGCCCCGGTGTCGGCGGAGACCGCGCACGCACGCGGGGACGTGCAGGAAGATTTCCCACCGGATCGGTGAGGATTGGACACGACGCGGTTCGGGCGATAGTTTGAGCGACATGTCAGTCGGCCACGCCTTCGCACCGCGGGTCACCTATGTGACCGCCGCGCTGGGATCACGGCTGCCTCTGGCGCGCGAACTCTGTTGTCGCTGCTGCGGAAAGTAACTCCGCACCGATCTCGCCCTCGTTGTGCGGGTCCGTCTCCGATCATGTTCTCCACGTCGGGGTCTCGGTGCGTCGATCGTCTCCCGCCCGTTCTCCGGTCATCACGTCCGGATCAGCAGCCAAGGATCAGCGCCGTGTCGGTTCCCACTCTCTCGCCGTCCGTTTCCCTTCCCTCGCGGTCGTCCGCGCCCCGTCGCGCCGCCGGTTCCGCCGTCCGTGGATCCACGCGTGCGACGGTCGTCCGTCCCCGCACCTCCCGTGTGTCGAGCCCCGTCAGGATCGTTCCGCCGGACCTGCGTATCGCCGACGGCACCGGGGCGTCGGTCTTCCGTGTCGCCGCCAACCGCGGACCCGTCTCGCGCGACGTGATCGCCAAGGTCACCGGTGCGAGCATCGCCACCGTCAATCGTCAGGTGTCGGCCCTGCTCTCGGCAGGTCTGCTGCGTGAGCGCGCCGACCTGACCGAACCCGGCGCGGTCGGCCGGCCGCGTGTTCCCGTCGAGGTCGACCACGAGCGGTACCTGACGGTCGGCATTCACATCGGTGCCGTCACCACCGGCATCGTCGCCAGCGACCTGCGCGGTCGCATCATCGGCGCCGTCGAGGTCCCCACGCCGACCGGCGACCAGGACGCCGCGCTCGCGTCGATCACCGCGAGCGCCAAGGCCTTCGTCGGGCGGTGGCACCGCCGCGCCCCGTTGTGGGTCGGCGTCGCACTCGGCGGGCGGGTGGACTCGAACACCGCCGTCGTCACGCACCCGCGACTCGGCTGGGTCGACGCCCGGGTCGGCGCGATCGTCGGTGGCGGTATGGGGCTTCCGGTCTCGGTGGCCGCGCACGTCGAGGCGATGGCCGCCTCCGAGCTGCTCCTCACCCCCGATCGCGACGCCCCCGAGGCCAAGGGCACCGGCCTGTACTTCTACGTTCGTGAGACGGCCGGTGTGGCAATCACTTTCGAGGGCAAGGTGCACACCCCTGCCGGCGGTCCGGGTTCGGTGACGCATTTCCCCACCGGTTCGTCGACCCGGTGCTCGTGCGGCGGCACGGGTTGCCTCGAGGCGACGGTGAGCGATCGGGCGGTCGTGCAGCGCGCGGTGGCCGAGGGCATCCTCGCCGACGGCGACAACACCATTCAGTCGCTCTACCGCCTCGCGCGCGGCGGTTCCGAGGCCGCCCACGGTCTGCTCGTCGAGCGGGCCACCGTGCTCGGCCGCACCGTCGGAATGCTGCGCGACCTGTTCAATCCCGACCGTGTGATTCTCGGCGGACAGGCCTTCACCGAGTACCCGGCCGCGGTTCCGCACGTCGCCCGCGCGTTCGCCGCGTCGACCACCCTGCCGCGCAAGGACATCCGCATCACCGGCTTCGGCAACCGGGTGCAGGCCCACGCCGCGGGTGTCGTCTCGCTCAGCTCGTTGTTCTCGGATCCGATCGCGGCGATGAAGCGCACCGAACTCTGAGCGATCCCGTCGGATTCACACGCTCGGTGGGGCGTCCGTCGCGTCCGCAGCGGCGCCCCGCCGGTCGAGTTCCGCCCGGGCCCGGTCCAGCCCGCCGTGTTCGAGTGCGGCCGAGTGCGATTCGTCGGCCCACACCAGTTTCCCCCGTTCGTGGACCGTCACGGTCATGCGACCGCCGAGATGTTCGATCGAACCGGCGACGTTCCGTCGTTCCGCGGGAACGGGGACCGGCAGGACGTGTGCCGCTCCGAGGGGTGAACTTCCCGAGATCTCCACGCTCCAGCGGGCATTGCGGCCGCGCAGGTGCCAGCTCTCGTCGGTGACCGTCGCCCGGACCGGGGATGTGACGGGATTGCCCAGCCGCACGATGCGCCCGTCGGGTAGTGCGACGACGACCGCCGTGACCTCCGTGTGCAGCGGACCCGAATGCACCTGCCCGCCTGCGAACGCCAGACACGCCTGCGGGTCGGCGAATCCCTGCGCCTGACCCCACCACCACGACTCGGGGAAACCGCCCTTGCCCCAGTTCTTCTCGCCGTAGACCTGGGCGCCGGTCAGATCCCACTTCTCGTCGCCGAGGATCGCGTGCCCTTCCACCCGGCCGCCGAGCAGCCAGGAATGCCAGTACTGGTTGAGACCGGGGACGGAATGGAACACGCTCGACGCGCCGAAGCGGCGTCGCGGCCAGAGCCACAGATCCGACAACCGGATGTCGAGACGGGCGTCGTCGCCGAGATCCATCCACACGCGTTCTCTGTCGCCGCAGAAGACGTCGCCGGCCGATGCGCCGAGCCGATCGGGATCGGAAGCGGCCACCGGATGCGCGGCGGTGCGCAGGAAACCCCCGGGATGGGCGGCCAGACCGAGCGTCGCCCAGTGCGAGCCGGGCCCTCCCGAGTCGTCCGCACGGTTTACCCCGCACAGAGCGATGACGACGCGGCCGGTTCCGGGCTGGGTGAAGCGCCAGAAGTAACCCTCCATCGCGACGCCGTGCGCGGCGAGCGGATTCCCGAAGGGCAGATCCGCTCCCGACGCGCGGTAGCGGGTCCACAGACTCCTCGGAGAGAGATCCTTCGGTGAGAGCCGTCCGTGTCGTTCGTGCACCGCCATGCCCGCTCCGTTCCGTGGATCCGTCCTGTCCGTTCTCCGGATGTACCCAGCATGGCCGTTCCCGTCACGGAACGTGCGGAATCGGGCAGCGATGTGCGGACGCGGGGGAGGTACCTTCACCTCGCGTGGTCGGTCGGCCATAACGTTGACCGGACCGGATCGGACCGAAGAGAACGCGAGAAGTACGTGACAGGAGAGAAGGGCGGCTCGTACCGCGAGTTGTTCGCAGCGCCGGGTGCAGCCGCGTTCTGCCTGGCGGGATTCGTGGCGCGACTGCCGATCGCGATGGTCGGGATCGGCATCGTCACGATGTTCTCCCAGCTCGAGGGGAACTACGCGGTCGGCGGCGCACTGTCCGCGGTGTTCGCGCTGTCGTACGCCGTGCTCACCCCGCTCGTCTCCCGCGCGGTCGACCGGTACGGCCAGCGACGGGTCCTGCCCACGGCGGCGGCCGTCAGTGCGGTCGCCACCCTCGCGATGCTCGCGGGCGTCCGGTTCGAGGTGCCCACGGTGTGGCTGTTCGTCTGCGGGATCCCGGCGGGACTCATGCCCACGATCGGCGCGATGGTGCGGGCGCGGTGGACACAGCTCTACGGCGGCACCCCGCGACTGCGCACCGCCTTCGCGCTCGAAGCGGTGGTCGACGAGGTGTGCTTCATCGTCGGCCCCGTCCTGTCGGTGGGCCTGAGCGTGGCGGTCTTCCCCGAGGCCGGCCCGCTGCTCGGCGCGGTCCTGCTGCTCGTCGGCACCCTTGCCCTTGCGGCGCTGCGCAGCACGGAGCCTCCCGTGCAACCGCACACCGACGACCGTGCGCGGACGAACATCCTGCGCATGCCCGTCCTCCTGTCGATCGTCGTGGTTATGGTCGCGATGGGTGTGGTCTTCGGCGTGATCGATGTCGCAGCCGTCGCGTTCACGGCCGAACAGAACTCGCCGGGCTCGGCCACCTTCGCGCTCGCACTGTTCGCGACGGGTTCGGCGATGAGCGGCCTGATCTTCGGTAGCCGGGTGGGATCGAGGGCTCCGACCCGCCAGTTGTTCGTCGCCACCGGCACTCTCGCCGTCCTGCTGTGCCCGTTGCTGCTCGCCGGTTCGGTGCCGATGCTCACGGTGCTGTACTTCGTTGCCGGATGCGCGATCTCGCCCATCATGATCGTGGCGACGTCGCTGACGCAGCAGATCGTGCCGCCCGACCGGCTCACCGAGAGCATCACGTGGACGGTCGCGGGTCTCGGCGTCGGCGTCGCCGCAGGTTCGGCGCTGGTGGGACAGGTCATCGACCGGACCGATGCCGGCACCGGATATCTCGTGGCGGTCGCCGCGGGCATCCTCGCGGTCACCTGTGCCGGCGGGATCCATGTGCGAGCACGGTTAGAGTGACGCGCATGGCAGTTCGTGAAGTGGCCGGTATCGACGGCACCTCCCTCGTCTATCGCACATTCGGCTCCGAGACGGCACCGGTTCTGGTGCTGCTCCACGGGTGGGCGCAGTCGTCGCGGTGCTGGGGCGACGGGGTCCTCGACGCACTTGCCCGCGACTTCCGTGTCGTCGCCGTCGACCTGCGCGGACACGGTTACTCGCAGGCTCCCGAGACCGGATACGCCGATCGCAGTCTGTGGGCCGGCGACCTCGCCGCGGTGCTCGCCGCCGAGAACGTCTCCGAGACGAACCCGGCGGTGCTGCTCGGTTGGTCGTACGGCGGCCTGGTGATCTGCGACTATCTCGCCGAACACGGCGCGGGAGCCGTCGCCGGCCTGGTCCTCGTGGGTGCCATCACGAGCATCGGCCGTGGCGAGAAGGGCGGACGCGTCGGTGCCTCGATGCGTGCCGCGATCCCCGCCGCGATGTCGGAGGACCCGAAGGAAGCGGTGCGCGCGCTCGGCTCCTTCGGTAACGCCCTCACCGGTCCCGTCGTCGAGGGCAGCGCTCTCCTCGAAGGCAAGGGCGCGGTGTCGCAGGCCTTGTTCGGTGCGAGCCTGTGCACCCCGCCCCGCGTCCGTGCGGCGCTGTTCGACCGGGCGGTGGGCAACGACGACCTGCTCGCCGACCTGGACGTGCCGGTTCTCCTCCTGCACGGCGACGCCGACTCGGTCGTCGACGTCTCCGCGGCGCACCACGCGGCGTCGCTGCTGCGACGCGCCACGACCTCGATCTGGGAGGGCGTCGACCACGGTCCGTTCGTCGAGGATCCCCACCGGTTCGTGTCGGAGGTCGGAGAGTTCGCTCGCACCGCGACGGCGGAGGCGGCGACACGCGAAGATCGGCAGCAGGGCAGTATGGAGGGGTGACGTCCCAGCCCAGCCGCCCGCACCGCGTGGCCGTGATCTCGGTCCACACCTCGCCGCTGGCGCAGCCCGGAACCGGGGACGCAGGCGGTATGAACGTGTACGTCCTGCAGACCGCCGTCGAGCTCGCGCGTCGCGGCGTCGAAGTCGAGATCTTCACCCGCGCGACCTCGTCGGCCGATCCGGCCGTCCAGCAGGCCGCGCCCGGGGTGCTCGTCCGCAACATCGAGGCCGGCCCCTTCGAAGGCCTCGACAAACACGACCTGCCGACGCAGCTGTGCGCTTTCGCTGCCGGCGTGCTGCGCGAGGAGGCACGGCACCCGCAGGGCTACTACGACCTGGTGCACTCGCACTACTGGTTGTCGGGGCAGGTCGGCTGGCTCGCCCGCGACCGCTGGGGTGTGCCGCTCGTGCACACCGCCCACACGCTCGCCGCGGTGAAGAACGCCTCGCTCGCCGAGGGCGACACCCCCGAACCCGCAGCCCGGCAGATCGGGGAACAGCAGGTCGTCGCGGAGTCCGACCGCCTGGTGGCCAACACCGCCGACGAAGCGGGGCAGCTCGAACGCATCTACGGGGCCGATCCCGCGAAGATCGACGTCGTCGCACCGGGCGCCGACCTGAACCGCTACCGGCCCGGCGACCGCGCGGCCGCCCGCGCCGAGCTCGGACTCGATCCGCGCGAGACCGTCGTGGCGTTCGTGGGCCGCATCCAGCCGCTCAAGGCCCCCGACGTGCTGCTCGAGGCCGCTGCGCGGGCACTCGCCGACGATCCCGGCATGCCACTGCGGGTGCTCGTGGTGGGAGGTCCCTCGGGAACGGGTCTCGAGCGCCCCGACGCGCTCATCGAACTCGCGTCCGCGCTGGGTATCGCGTCGCGGGTCACCTTCCTCCCGCCGCAGCCGCCGGACCGTCTCGTCCAGGTCTACCGGGCTTCGGATCTCGTTGCGGTGCCGAGCTATTCGGAGTCCTTCGGTCTCGTCGCAATCGAGGCGCAGGCTTGCGGCACGCCCGTGCTGGCCGCGAACGTCGGGGGTCTCGGCGTCGCCGTGCGCGACGGGGAGACCGGCATGCTCGTCGACGGGCACCGCATCGACGACTGGGCGACGGCGTTGCGTTCGCTCGTCGGCGATCCGGATCGTCTCGCCCGATTCGCGGCGACCGCGCCCGTGCATGCGGAGTCCTTCTCGTGGGAACACACCGCGGAAGGACTGCTCGACAGCTATCGGCGGGCCGGGATGCGCCGCAACCGCGCCTTCGGTACCGGTGAGCATTCGCTGCGACGGCAGCGTGGAGTGTGGAAGTTGCGACGGACGAGGGGAGTCACGGCATGAGCGACCGGCTCATCGAACTGATCGAATCCACGCTGCGCGATCGCGAGCTCGAGTTCTCCGTCAAGGAGGGCGGGCACTTCGTCGTCGAGCTTCCGGGCGAGAAGAAGCTCAAGACGACCACGCTGCTCAGCGTCGGACAGCACGGTGTGCGGGTCGAGGCGTTCGTGTGCCGCAAGCCGGACGAGAACTTCGAATCGGTGTACCGCTACCTGCTGCGTCGCAACCGTCGCCTGTACGGCGTGGCGTACACGCTCGACAAGGTCGGCGACATCTATCTGGTGGGACGCATCGCCGCGCACGCGTTGACCCCCGAGGAGATCGACGCGGTCCTCGGGCAGGTCCTCGAGGCGGCGGACCACGACTTCAACATCATCCTCGGTATCGGGTTCATCACGTCCATCAAGCGCGAATGGGAGTGGCGGGTCTCGCGGGGCGAACCGTTGCGCAATCTCGAGCCGTTCCGTCACCTCATCGAGGAGGAGACCGGCACGCCGTTCGAGCCCGATGTGGACGACGACGAACCCGGGGATCGGCGCGAAGCGAACGGGTGACGGCGTTGCCGGACACCGTTATCTCCCCGTGAACATGTCCGGTTGGAGAGGTCTGCACGGCCGTATGGTGTGACCATTCCCACAATCGAAATCCGCTGAAAACGTCCGGGAAACGGTGCGTTCCCACGAAGCGACCTGGGGTTTTGTCGATCGCCGGTCCGGTTTCTCGCACAGCCGTACCGGAAAATCGAACCGTGACCTCGCCGTGATGAACCCTTACCGTCGATGTAGGCCCGATACCGACGGGCTTTACACACCGGCCCCGCAGCCGCTCGTTCCACCCCCGCGGGATTGTCGGATCCACAATCTGCCGAGGGGTGGAGCGAGAGAGCGACCGGGCGTGCGCCAGCACCGCACCGTGTTGCCGGCACCGACCGTCCAGCCCACATGTGGCGGACCCGTTGCGTCGGGGGCCTCGCAAGCAGCCGGAAAGGATTCATCCACATGGCAAAGTTCACGATCAAGCGCGCCCTGGGCACCCTCGCTGCCTCCACTGCACTCGTTGCGACCCCGTTCGCTCTGGGTGCCGGTACCGCCAATGCCGCATCCGGTAACTGGGATGCCGTCGCACAGTGCGAGAGCGGTGGTAACTGGGCGATCAACACCGGTAACGGCTACTACGGCGGTCTGCAGTTCTCGCAGAGCACCTGGGAGGCCTACGGTGGCTCGGGAACCGCGAACAACGCGTCGCGCGAGGAACAGATCCGCGTCGCCGAGAACGTCCTCGCCGGACAGGGCGTCGGTGCATGGCCGGTCTGCGGTCAGTACCTCTGACCGCAGCGCCCTCCGGGGTGGCGAGCGCAGCTCACACGCCATCGTGAGTGCAGCTCCAGCAGCTTCACAAACCCCGCGTGCGATCCGTCGCACGCGGGGTTCGTGCTTTCCGGCAGGGGAATCGCGCCGGGGACGGTAGCCTCGCAATCCCCACACAGCGTGTGTGACGGGCTTCATAGCCGCTGCGGTAGTGTGAACTCGACCGAAAGTCGGCACGGCGTGCCAGCAGAATGCTCGGAGGATGAGTAATGAGTTTCCGCAGTCCCTTTCCCGACGTGGACATCCCGGCATCGAGTGTCTACGACTTCCTGTTCGGTTCGCTCGACGAGTCCGAGCTCGATCGACCCGCGCTGATCGACGGCGCGTCCGGCACGGTGACGGACTACCGCACGCTCGTGGCCCACATCGACGCCGTCGCCGGAGCGCTGGCCGCCCGGGGCATCGGTGTGGGGAAGGTCGTCGGGCTGCTCGCACCCAACGTGCCGGCCTTCGCCTCGGTCTTCCACGGCATCCTGAGGTCCGGCGCCACCGCGACCACGATCAACGCTCTCTACACGGCCGGGGAGATCTCGAAGCAGCTCGACGACTCGGGGGCCGTGGCACTGTTCACGGTGTCCCCGTTCCTGCCGCAGGCGAAGGAGGCCGCCGCGGCCGCCGGGATCCCCGATGAGCTGCTCTTCGTGCTCGACGGGGCCGAGGGCCATCCGTCCCTGCGCGACGTGCTCACCGAGGGGTCACCGGCTCCCGCGGTCGAGTTCGATCCGGCCACCCACCTCGCGGTACTGCCGTATTCCTCGGGCACGACCGGCCGGCCCAAGGGCGTGATGCTCACGCACCGTAATCTCGTCGCGAACGTCTGCCAGATCATCCCGCGGATGGGTATCGCCGCCGACGACCGCGTGCTCGCACTGCTGCCGTTCTTCCACATCTACGGCATGACGGTGCTGCTGAACGCCGCGCTGTACAACCGCGCGTCGCTGGTGACGATGCCGAAGTTCGACCTCGTCGACTTCCTCACCTACATCTCGGAACACAAGTGCACGTACGTGTTCATCGCGCCGCCGGTCGCGGTCGCGCTCGCCAAGCACCCCCTCGTCGACCAGTACGACCTGTCGAGCGTGCACACGGTCTTCTCCGGTGCCGCACCGCTCGACAAGGAACTCGCCGGATCCGTCGTGAAGCGCCTGGGCTGCAACGTCCGGCAGGGATACGGCATGTCGGAGATGTCGCCCGTGTCGCACGCAATTCCCTTCGAGGACAACGAGACCGAACTCGATTCGGTGGGTCCGACGATCGCGAACATGGAATGTAAGATCGTCGATCCCGCGACCGGCGAGGAAGTCGAATATCCCACCGGCGACGGCGTTTCGGCGCCCGGCGAACTGTGGTGCAAGGGGCCGAACGTCATGGTCGGTTATCTCGGCAATCCCGAGGCCACGGCCGACACCCTCGACGATGACGGCTTCCTCCACACCGGCGACATCGCCACGGTCGACGGGAAAGGTGCCGTCCGGATCGTCGACAGGCTCAAGGAACTCATCAAGTACAAGGGCTACCAGGTGCCGCCGGCCGAGCTCGAGGCTCTGCTGCTCACGCACCCGCAGATCGCCGACGCCGCGGTGATCGGCGTCCGCGACGACGAGGGCGAGGAGGTCCCGAAGGCCTTCGTCGTCCGGCAGCCGGATTCGACGATCGACGAGGACGAGGTCATCGACTTCGTGGCCGCGCGGGTCGCGCCGCACAAGAAGGTCCGCCAGGTCGAGTTCATCGACACGGTGCCGAAATCCTCTGCGGGCAAGATTCTTCGGAAGGATCTGCGCGCCCTGAACGCCTGACGGGCGCACCGGCGACGTGTGGATCCCCGGGAGATCGTGTGTCTCCCGGGGATGCCGCTGTCCGGCCCCTGCTACGGAACCGCCGGGCCTCGACCTCTCGGGCCGTGGAGGACCCTGCCCGATCAGGCGAGCATGTGTGGTTGTCCCGCTCGGTACCGGTCGGCGTTGATGCGCCGCAAGGGTTCCAGTTCGGGCGGTTCGTGCAACTTGTACAGTGCCGGCGGTGCGGCGGGGGAGCCCGCAGTCTGGAGCAACGCACCCACCGCCGCCCGCGCCGATTCGTTCGCGCTCTCCATGGTCGCGAGGTCGATGTCGTTGCGGACGTAGTCGCCCGCGAGGAACAGGTTCGGGATCGCGGTGTGTGCCTCGGGCCGGTTCGCGAGCGACCCCGCGGTGTTGATGAGCAGCGGGTGTCGTTGGTGACGCCACCGGCTCCCCACTTCACGCCGGGATCGAGGAACCACGAGGCGATGTCGTTCTCGTCGATCGCGCCCGTCCCGTCCTCGAGGCAGGCCGACATCTGCGCCCACACCTCGCGGGCGATCTCCTCCGGCGTGCACTGCCTGGCGGTTCTGCCGTAGAGGATACCGGGGGTGTCCCAGTCGGAGATGTCCACCGACAGGCAGTCGTGCGCCGAACCGTCGCCGTACCGTTGGGCGAAGTCGCCGCGCCACAGCGAGACGGCGCGTTCGGCCGGCATCGCCGCGATGAGCTGTCGCGTCAGTGCGGAGACGAGCTGTCGCGTCAGTGCGGAGACGAGGATCTCGAGGTACCCCTTCGACTTGCCGTCGGCCTCGAGGGTCTGCGCCCACGTCTCGTGTTCCCACTGGCCGTTGCGACGTTCGAGGCTATTGGTGAGGAACATGACGAGTTTGCGTATGAAGACCGCGAGTTCGTGCGGCGGGATCGAGCCGCCGAGGGAGAAGGCCGCCGTCAGGCTCTCCTGCAGACTCAGCGGGTCGTAGATGTCGAAGCGCAGCGGTGCGATGGAGGCCGGGGCGGTGAAGTGGGGCGTGCCGGGGATCGCCATCCGGGAGCCGTGTCCCGCAACGGGTTTGTCGAACACGCCGTTCGGGTTTCCGGGGAACGGGATCCGTCGCATCGTGTCGGGGATGTGCTGGTTGAAGCCAGGGAAGAAGCGGAAGCCGTGTTCACCGGGCAGATCGAGGCGGCCGCCTGCCGCGGTGCCGGGGGAGGGGATGCTGCGCGCCTTGCCGCCGAGCGCGGTCGGCTCGAAGACGGTGACCTCGAAGCCGCGTTCGATCAACTCGTGCGCGGCGGCCGGTCCGGCCATCCCGCCGCCGAGGATCGCGACCCGGCGTCCGCCGGAGTGCACCGCCGGTGCGCGGCGGCTCGGCTGTGCGCCCGCCGTGACCGGCAGGGCTGCGGCCCCGAGCGCGCCGAGGGCGGTGAGGACGGTGCGGCGGGACATGCGTCCGTCGGGCTGCGGACCCCGGTGTGGCTGCGGACCCCGGTGTGACATCGAATCCCGTGTGTGTCGGTGATGACGAACTGTGGTGCGCGGCGCCGACTCCCGCGTTCCTGGCAACGTACATTGTCAGATATGGCCCACGATCGGGGGCGCCCGTGGCGAAATCCCCATCCGTGCATGTCAGGATTGGGTCATGACTATCGGAACACTTGTTCTGCTCCGCCACGGCGAGAGCGAATGGAATGCGATGAACCTGTTCACCGGCTGGGTGGACGTGCATCTGACCGACAAGGGGATCGCCGAGGGCAAGCGGGCCGGTGCCCTCCTCGCCGAGCACAATGTGCTTCCCGACGTCTCCTACACCTCCCTGCTGCGCCGCGCGATCAGCACCGCCAACTTCGCGCTCGACGCCGCCGACCGGCACTGGATCCCCGTCATCCGCGACTGGCGTCTCAACGAACGCCACTACGGCGCGCTCCAGGGCAAGAACAAGTCCGAGATCAAGGACGAGTTCGGCGAGGAGCAGTTCATGCTGTGGCGTCGCAGCTACGACACCCCGCCGCCGCCGATCGAGCCGGGTTCGAAGTACAGCCAGGACGCCGACCCGCGCTACGCCGACGTCGACGAGGTTCCCCTCACGGAGTGCCTGAAGGACGTCGTCGCCCGTTTGATCCCGTACTGGGAGTCGACGATCTCCCGGGACCTGCTCGCGGGCAAGACCGTGCTCGTCACCGCGCACGGCAACTCGTTGCGCGCGCTCGTCAAGCACCTCGACGGGATCTCCGACGACGACATCGCGGGCCTGAACATTCCGACGGGCATCCCGCTGCGCTACGACCTCGATGAGAACCTGCGCCCGCTGAACCCGGGTGGCACCTATCTCGACCCCGAGGCCGCAGCTGCCGGTGCGGCGGCGGTCGCGAACCAGGGCGCCAAGTAGCAGCCTCACGGAAGCGAGATCCGACCCCGTTGCCGTTCGGTGACGGGGTCGGTTCGTTCGTGCAGGTCCGTCGCAGAGTGGTCCGTTCTGGGCGAACAAAGGGTGAACAACACTCCAACATCCGAAAAATGGGGTGTGACGTGCGGGAAATGCCGTTGACCCGCTGTCCGGTGGGGTACCGGTGTCATTACGATTCGAAGTGTGAGTGTTACGCAGGCCGTGTTGCTGGCCGTGGTCGCAGCGGTCCTCGGCGGGATCGTCACCGTCGCCGCCGGGAGGCTGGTGCAGCGCCGGGCCCACGGTAGCGACCAAGCCGACCTCACGATGTTCGACGTGCTCGACCGGGTCGTGCACGGGGCGTCGACCGGTATCGCGGTGGTCGACAAGTTCCACGACGTCGTCCTGTCGAACCCGCGCGCCGAGGAACTCGGCCTCGTCCGCAACCGGCAGATCGACGACCGGGCCTGGGCGGCCGCCTGCCAGGTGCTCGAGAAGAGGAAGCCGATCGAACTCGACCTGGGCGCGAAGGCATTGCTCGGCCGCGAGCCCGTCGCGGTGCGCTGCACCGTCCGGCTGCTGCTCGACCAGGATCCGCGCTTCGTCGTGCTCTACGCCTTCGACGACTCCGAGCACGTCCGCATGGAGGCCACCCGGCGCGATTTCGTGGCCAACATCAGCCACGAACTGAAGACCCCCGTCGGCGCGATGGCGTTGCTCGCGGAGGCGCTGCTCGAATCCGTCGACGATCCCGAGACCGTCCGCCACTTCGGCGAACGGGTCCAACGCGAGGCGACGCGCCTCGGCAACATGGTGACCGAACTGATCGCCCTCTCGAAGCTCCAGGGTGCCGAGAAACTGCCCGATCTCGAGGTCGTGGACGTCGACGACGTCGTCGACGAGGCTCTCGACCGCACGCGCCTGACCGCCGAGAACGCCTCGATCACCATCAGCACCGACCGGCCGAGCGGTCTCGAGATCCTCGGTGACCGAACGCTGCTCGTCAGCGCCCTCACCAACCTCATCGAGAACGCGATCGCCTACTCCCCGGCCGGCTCACCGGTGACCATCAGCAGGTCGCTGCGCGACGGCAAGGTCGCTATGGCCGTCACCGACCGGGGGATCGGTATCGCCAAGGAGGACCAGGAGCGGGTCTTCGAGCGCTTCTTCCGCGTCGACAAGGCCCGGTCGCGGGCCACCGGAGGCACCGGCCTCGGGCTGGCCATCGTCAAGCACGTCGCTGCGAACCATCACGGCGAGATCACCCTGTGGAGCAAGCCCGGTACCGGCTCCACCTTCACCCTCCTCGTCCCGGCCCACGTCGAGGACGCCGAGGACGACGAGAACCACACCGCCGACCGCACCGAGAAGGTGGTCGGATCGTGACGCAGACCCCACCCGGGTTCCCGGGCGGACGGATATCGAGAAACAGACGGAGGACCAGCTCGTGACGCGTGTGCTGATCGTCGAGGACGAGGAATCGTTGGCGGATCCGCTCGCCTTCCTGCTGCGGAAGGAGGGGTTCGAGACGACCATCGCCGGCGACGGCCCCTCGGCCCTCGCCGAGTTCGACCGGGAGGGCGCCGACATCGTCCTGCTCGACCTGATGCTCCCCGGGATGAGCGGCACCGACGTGTGCAAGCAGTTGCGGACCCGCTCGGGTGTGCCGGTCATCATGGTCACCGCTCGCGACAGTGAGATCGACAAGGTCGTCGGGCTCGAACTCGGCGCCGACGACTACGTCACCAAGCCGTACTCGGCGCGTGAACTCATCGCCCGGATCCGTGCGGTCCTGCGGCGCGGGGCCGACACCGAGAGCGAGGTAGCGGCGGACGACGGACTGCTCGAGGCCGGACCCGTGCGGATGGACGTCGACCGTCACGTCGTGCACGTCAACGGTGAGCCGGTTGCCATGCCGCTCAAGGAATTCGACCTGCTCGAATATCTCCTGCGGAACTCCGGGCGGGTGCTCACCCGCGGACAGCTCATCGACCGGGTGTGGGGCGCTGACTACGTCGGCGACACCAAGACCCTCGACGTCCACGTCAAGCGTCTGCGCTCGAAGATCGAGGAGGATCCGGCCAAGCCGCGTCACCTCGTGACGGTGCGCGGTCTGGGTTACAAGCTCGAGGCCTGATCGGAGCCGGCATCGGAGCCCGCCTGTGCTGCCGACGTCGCGGGATGGATCGCGATCAGACCCAGTCCCTGGCGTCGCCGGCACAGGCGCGCGAGCTCGTCGTAGGCCGCCGCACCGAGGAGTTCGGTGAGCTCGGGGGCGTACGACTGCCAGACCGGACGCTCGCCGACGTGCGCGTCGGGAGAGCCCGAGCAGTACCAGTCGAGGTCGTGCCCACCCTCACCCCAGCCGCGTCGGTCGTACTCGGTGATGACCGTGCGCAGGATCTCGGTGCCGTCGGGGCGCTCGACCCAGTCCTGGGTGCGGCGGATCGGGAGCTGCCAGCACACGTCCGGCTTCATCTCGAGCGGTTCGATGCCGCGTCGCAACGCCATGGTGTGGAGAGCACAGCCCTGGCCGCCCTCGAATCCGGGACGGTTCAGGAAGATGCACGCACCCTTGTAGCGGCGGGTGCGCAGGGCGGGCTCGTCGTCGATCTCGTCCTCTTCGAGGTAGCCCTTCTTGCCCAGGCCCTTGTCCATGAACTGCCAATCGGCCGGCGTGAGGTGTTTCACTGCCTTCGCCAGCTTCTGGCGATCGTCGTCGTCGGACAGGAACGCACCGTGCGAGCAGCACCCGTCGTCGGGTCGCTCGGCGATGATGCCCTGGCACGCCGGAGTGCCGAACACGCAGGTCCACCGCGAGAGCAGCCATGTCATGTCTGCGGCGATGACGTGTTCGTCGTTGTCGGGGTCGGTGAACTCCACCCATTCCCGAGGAAAGTCGAGAGGGACTTCCGGGGCCGGGTCGAGTTTGTGTGGGGCATGGGACATACCTGCTGTCACAGGTCCCGACGGTAGACCCAGTACCGTATTGATGTGCGCTTAGGGGTACTCGACGTCGGAAGCAACACCGTTCACCTGTTGGTGGTGGACGCCCATCGTGGTGGGCACCCCACGCCGATGAGTTCGACGAAGGCCACGCTGCGGCTGTCCGAGAACATGGACGACAACGGCGACATCACCTCCAACGGCGCCGATCAGCTCGTCGAGACCACCGCCGAATTCGCCAGCATCGCCCGCACCTCGGGATGCGGCGAGCTCATGGCGTTCGCGACGTCCGCGGTGCGCGACGCCGGCAACTCCGAGGCCGTCCTCGAGCGGGTGCGCCGGGAGGCCGGGGTGTCGCTGGACGTGCTCTCCGGCGAGGACGAGGCGCGGCTGACCTTCCTCGCGGTGCGCCGCTGGTACGGCTGGAGCGCCGGAAACATCCTCGACCTCGACATCGGCGGTGGTTCGCTCGAGCTCACCTTCGGTGGCGACGAGGACCCCGAGATCGCCTACTCGCTCCAGCTCGGTGCGGGACGGCTCACCCGCGACTGGTTCCGTGAGGACCCGCCCGGCAAGCGCCGGATCTCGGCGCTGCGCGACTGGCTCGACGCCGAACTCGCCGAGCCGGCGAAGGCCATACGCAACGCGGGCGACCCCGACCTGTGTGTGGGCACCTCCAAGACCTTCCGGACCCTCGCCCGCCTGACCGGCGCGGCCCCCTCGTCCGCCGGCCTGCGGGTACAACGGACCCTGACGGCCAGCGGACTGCGCCAGCTCATCGCCTTCATCTCCCGGATGACCACGGCCGACCGCGCAGAACTCGAAGGCGTCAGCTCGGACCGGTCCGAGCAACTCGTCGCCGGCGCCCTCGTCGCGGAGGCGAGCATGCGTGCCCTCGGAGTGGAGACGCTGCAGATCTGCCCGTGGGCGTTGCGCGAAGGCCTGATTCTTCGGAAGCTCGATACGGATATGGGTGGCGAACTGGTGGTGGCAACCGGATGAGCGAGAATCGCAGCAACGACACGGGGCAGATCTCCGTGGCCGAGCTGTTGGCGCGTAACGGCCAGAAGGTGGGAACACGGGCCGGGGGACGACGCCGACGAGGTGCGAGCGGCGGCATCTCCGTCGCCGAACTGACGGGCGAGATCCCGATCACCCGCGCAGACAGCAAGGTCGAGCGGCACACCCCGACCGATGCGGAAAGCGCTGCCGGGCAGGCGGATTCGTCGTCCTCGACGGCTGCTGTCGAGGCGGAGACCCCGCCGAAGGCCGTCCCGGCGCCACGCAAGGTCGAGACCCCGAAGCTAGAGACGCCGAAGGCGGCGACCTTCGCGCTGTCCGACATCGAGAAGACCACCGTGACCCCGCGGGTTGCCGTCGAGACGAAGACGCCGCCGGTGAAGACCGGAACGAGCACGCCTGCCGTCACGAAGACGCCGCCTGCCGCGAAAACACCACCCACTGCGAAGGCGCCGTCCGGCCCGGCGGCGAAGGTGCCTGCAGCCGCGGATGAAGTGTCGAAGACGGACACGGTGTCGAAGACGGATGCAGTCTCGAAGACGGCCGCATCGACGAAGGCAGCGTCCAAGGCGGCGCCGCCCAAGATCGAGTCGCCGACCGAGGTCATCCGTCCCGAGGCGCTTCCCCGGCGCGCGCGGGCGCATCTCGGAGCGGCAGCGCCCGGCTCGCAGTCCGGTGAAGGAGCAGCGGTCGCCGACAAGAAGGCGGACAAGAAATCCGAGAGGGCGAGCGCCCCGGCGGTGTCGGTGCGCAAGGCCGACGTCGCCGAACCGCGACTACTGTCCGGCCCCGCCAGCGACCTGCAGGGCACCGGTTCCGACGCCGACGACTCGACCGACACCATCGGTGCTGCGGGTGCCGCGCCCGACGCTTCGGAGGGAGTGGCATCGTCGCGGTCGCGGAAGTCCCGCGGCAAGGGTGGGAAGGCGACGTCCGACGCCGCCGACGACTCGGCACGGAAGAGTGCGGACGACGAGTCCACCGACGCGGAGCAGGGCAGTGGCCTCAAGCAATGGGCGTTGCTGATCGGCGAGAGCGTCGCCGCGATCGTCGCGGGCGGATTGCTCTTCAAGGGCTTCGAGCGGTTGTGGGACCTCATGCCGTGGGTCGCCTTCGCGCTCGCGCTGCTGGTGATCGTGGGCCTGGTCGCGCTGGTGCGTGTCCTGCGGCGCACCGACGACATCACGAGTCAGCTCATCGCGCTCGCGGTGGGAGCATTCGTGGCCTTCGGGCCGCTGTTGTTCCTGCTGCCCGGGTGAGCCGATGCCGACCGCGCAGGGAATCCGGGTAGGGCTGTCCACCGCTTCGGTCTATCCGGAGAACACCGAAGCGGCGTTCCGCTTCGCGGCCGATCTCGGTTTCGACGGGGTCGAGCTGATGGTGTGGGCCGAACCGGTGAGCCAGGACCCCACCTCGGTGGAGCGTCTGGTCCGCGAGTACGGCGTGCCGGTGCTCGCCGTGCACGTGCCGTGTCTGCTGATCTCGCAGCGCGTGTGGGGATCCGATCCCGCCGCCAAGCTCGACCGTTCGGTGCGTGTCGCCGAGATCCTCGGTGCGGAGACCGTCGTGGTCCATCCGCCCTTCCGGTGGCAGCGTCGCTATGCGGAGGGATTCTCCGACCAGGTCGCGGCGCTCGAGGCCGACAGCCACGTGGTGCTCGCGGTCGAGAACATGTACCCGATGAGGGCCGACGTCGTCTTCGGCGGTCGTGATCGCGGCGCCGAACGTCTGCGCCGGCGCGGTCCCGGCCGCGCGGTCTCGGCCTACAGCCCGTCGCTCGACCCCACCGACACCGGTTTCGCGCACTACACGCTCGACCTGTCGCACACCGCGACCGCGGGGGCCGACGCCCTCGCGCTCGCGGATCGGATGGGGGAGGGGCTCGCCCACCTCCATCTCGCCGACGGCCGGGGCTCCTCGCTCGACGAACACCTCGTCCCGGGAACGGGCACGCAGCCGTGTGCGGACGTGTGCCGCCGGCTCGCCGCGAGCGACTTCGGCGGGCACGTGGTGCTCGAGATCAGCACCCAGAGCGCACGGACGCGTGCGGAGCGCGCCGGGATGCTGGCGCGTTCGCTGGCCTTCGCGCGCACGCACCTGGATCGCTCGGCGACGCGCGCGATCACCGCCGGCCCCGAGAGTCCCCGGCACACGGACATCGCGCGCGTCCCCGCCTCAGAGGGCAGCGATTCCGGCGGCGAGCACGGCGACGCCTGAGATCAGCACGCCCGCGGTGAGGGAGACGGCGCCGAGCCGGACCGCCGCGAACATCCGGCCGGGCCGCGTCGGATCGGGCCCGAGCACCGACAGGAAGAAGCCTGCCGGGATCAGGATCGCGGCGACGAGCACGGCGATGGCGCCGGCCGCCGACCAACCGGGTGATGCGCCCACGACGTGCGTGAGAACGGCGATGAGCAGCCCGAGGGTGACGAGTACTCCAGCGTGGGCGTGACCGGCACGGAAGAACGTCTTCTGCAGGTCGTTGGTGGGTACGCCGCCCGCGGCGACGCGTAGCAGGAAGGTGCCTCCGAAGGCGATGCCTGCGACGGTGAGCACGGTGCTCCCGAGAACGATGGTCACGAGCGGATGCATGAGGGCCTCCTCGGCCGGTACTCCGTGACTGGATACTACAACTATCCAATACTGGATAGTTGTAGTATCCGGTGTCGAGGAGCGGAGGTGATCGGTGCGTATCTCGGAACTCGCCGAGCGTTGCGGCATACCGCTGCCGACGGTGAAGTACTACCTGCGCGAGGGGCTGCTCATGCCGGGCGTGGCGACGAGCGTCACCTCGGCGACCTACGACGACCGGCACGTGCGGCGCATGGGTCTGGTCCGGTCACTCGCCGCGCAGGGTCTGCCCCTCGAGAAGATCAAGACCGTCGTGGATCTCGTCGACAATCCCCGCGACGACCTCTTCGTCGAACTCGGCCACGCCATCGCCGCGCTGCCACCCTACGTCGAGGACTCGGCCGGTCCCGGCTATCCCCGCGCCCGCCACCTGCTCGAACGCCTCGGCCAGATCTACGACCCACGGTTCGCGGCCGTGGCGCAACTCGAACACGCGCTCGCGGCACTCGAAGCCGCCGGCCTGCGGATGGACGACCGCCGGATCGACGCCTACGGCCGTCACGTCCGCGCCATCGCCGAACTCGACCTCGAACTGCTGCCGACGCACTCCCGGGAAGCCACCGTGGAAGCGGCCGTGCTCGGGACCGCCCTGTACGAACCGGTCCTCACGGCCATGCGCCGGTTGGCCCACCAGCATCTCGCCGCCCGCATGTTCGGGTCCGGTGGACCCCCCACGACCGGCGCCGATCCGGCCCCGAACGACGACCAGGAGCAGCAGTGACCCTCACCGACCAGCCCTTCCTCGACCTGACCTCGGTCACCCGGGTGCCGGGAGAGCACCCGGATGGCACGGCGGCCTGGCAGGCGCACATCGATCCGGTGTGGACCATCGGGCCCAAGGTGCACGGCGGATGCATGCTCGCGGTCTGCGCGTCCGCGGCGCGCAGGTCGGTGCTCGACGCCGGCGTCGACCCGCTCACCCAGCCCCTCGCCGTGAGTGGCTCGTTCGTCGCCGCGCCCAACCCCGGCGACGTCGAACTCACCACCGTCCTACGCAAGCAGGGCAAGCAGATCGCCCTTGTGGACGTCGAACTGTCCCAGGCCGGGCGTGTGGCGGTGCGGGCGAGTGTCACCCTCGGCACGCCGGATACCGAGGAGCCCCTCCACACGGTGCCGCACCGCGCGACCACCATGCCCGCCGACCCGCCGGCCGAGTCGGTGCTCGTCACCCCCGAGCACCCCATGGGGCAGATCGTGAAGTTCGCCGCCACCTCCCACCTCCGGATCGACTCCGCCACCGCGCGTTTCCTCGACGGGCAGCAGGGCGAACCGCTCGTGTCGATGTGGACGCGGCCGTCGCCGGGCGACGAGGCCGACGTCGACACCTCGGTGCTGTTCGCGCTCATGTGCGGCGACGTGTCGGCTCCCGTCGCGATGAACCTCGGCCGTTTCGGCTGGGCGCCGACGGTGCAACTCACCGCCTATCTGCGGCGGGTCCCGGCTCCGGGATGGCTGCGGGTCATCGCCGAGAGCAGCGTGCTCGGCAGCACCTGGTTCGAGGAGGACCACACTGTCGTCGACTCGACCGGCCAGGTGGTCGTGCAATCGCGTCAGCTGGCCATGATGCCGCGCTGATACGCCCGAACGCGGTAGGTCCCGACAGGCGGGTGACCGTGGTGTAGGCCGCACGGACGGTCGTGGCAGGCTGTCCCCATGACGAGAATCGCAGTGATCGGTGGCGGCAGGATCGGCGAGGCGCTGATCTCGGGTCTGCTGAAGAACGGCTTCGCGACCAAGGATCTCGTGGTCGCCGAGAAGTTCGAGGAACGGCGTGAGGAACTGTCCCGGGCCTACTCGATCCGGGTCACCGACAGCACCTCCGACGCCGCGGAAGGCGCCGACGTGGTGGTCGTGGCCGTCAAGCCCAACGACGTGGACGTCGTCGTCACCGCCCTCGCGGCGGTCGACGCCGGGAACGACGACGAGCAGATCCTGGTGTCGCTTGCCGCGGGCATCCCGACGGTCCGCTACGAGACCAAGCTCCCGGCCGGCTTCCCCGTCGTGCGCGTGATGCCGAACACCCCGATGCTCGTCGGGGAGGGCGCGAGCGTGCTGTCCGCCGGTCGGTACGTCAAGCAGCAGCATCTCGACACGGTCCGCGAGATCCTCGCGAGCGTGGGAACGGTCTCCGTGGTCCCGGAGGCGCAGATCGACGCGGTCACCGCGGTTTCCGGATCCGGGCCCGCATATTTCTTTCTCGTCGCGGAGGCGATGATCGACGCCGGTGTCTCGCTCGGCCTGACGCGGGCGGTGGCCACCGATCTGGTGGTGCAGACGATGACCGGCTCGGCCGCGATGCTCACGCGCTCGGGGGACAACGCTGCCGACCTGCGCGCCGCGGTCACCTCGCCGGGTGGCACCACGGCGGCCGCGATCCGCGAACTCGAGCGTGGAGGCCTGCGTACGGCCTTCTACGAGGCGCTCGACGCTGCGAAGCGCCGTTCCGCGCAACTCGGGGCGGCATCGGATCAGCCGTCGCCTGCGGCCCGCGAGGGGCTCTCCGGGACGGCCTGACAGGGCATCCACCCGAGGCACTGACAGGTGTCACTGCGGAACGCTGACAGACGTCACCGTAGGGCGTAGCGTGGCGACGAACAGCCGCCCGCCGGAAATTCCCCAGCTGCATCGTCGCACAGGAACCATTCGTCACGCTAAGCTCGAATCAGCACGTGCGTGTCTGTTCCGCCGGAGGGGAAGCCGGCGGCGCGGGCGTGCCGGAGGTGTGTAATGGTTTCAGGAAACACGCCGTCGAAGGGTCAACCTCAAGACGGACAGTCGGTTCTCGCCGGTACCCAGTTCCTGACGGTTGCCGAAGTGGCAGCTCTCATGCGGGTGTCGAAGATGACCGTGTACAGGCTGGTGCACAGTGGCGAACTACCCGCAGTGCGTGTGGGACGCTCGTTCCGCGTGCATGCGAAGGCCGTCCACGACTACCTCGAGACGTCGTACTTCGACGTCGGATAGAGGTCGGACAGGGACGATCGGCGCATCGTCGGGGACGACGGTACGACGAACGGATCCGGTGCGCGAGGGAAGTCGCGTTCCGGGACGGACCTCGGTTTCACGCCGGGTGGGCCGCCCCGGTAGGATTGCTTGTCGTCGTACCGGCCAGCCGGTGTCGTGAGGCGCTGTTACTCGTCGCCACGAGGCCCAGCGTCGACATACATCAGGCGTACGTCACCGGCGTGCGCAGGAACGCTACAAGGAACGTGAGGGATGCCCACATGGGATCTGTGATCAAGAAGCGCCGTAAGCGCATGTCGAAGAAGAAGCACCGCAAGCTGCTCCGCCGCACCCGAGTGCAGCGTCGTAAACTCGGCAAGTAAGCCCTGCGCCTATCCGATGCCCGTCACCTTCCATGGTGGCGGGCATCGTTCGTCTGTGCATCCCGGTACACGAAAGTTCACCCACGAGTCGTGCGATGGCGGCGAAGTGGCCGTATTGTGGGACGGCATACCGCGTCGGGGCGAATGTGACCGATGACGCGTGCGGTGCAGCAGGGGGTTTCACGAGTGGTTTCGCAGGGGCACGAAGTGGCACGTCCACGAGTCGTGCTGGTCACCGGAGCAAGTCGGTTCCTGGGTGGTTTCCTCGTCACCAGGCTCGCCCAGAATCCCGACATCGAGCGGGTGATCGGCGTCGACACCCAGTCGCCGTCGAAGGACATGCTCCGGCGCATGGGGCGGGCCGAGTTCGTGCTCGCCGACATCCGCAACCCACTCATCGGCAAGATCATCCGCAACATGGACGTCGACACCGTCGTCCACGCGTCCGCCGTCACGAAGGCCCCGAAGTCCGGGAGCCGCACGGCGATGAAGGACATGAACGTCCTCGGCGCGATGCAGCTGTTCGCGGTGTGCCAGAAGGCACCCTCGGTGCGCAGGATCGTGCTGCGCTCGTCGTCCGTCCTCTACGGATCGAGTGCCAAGGACCCCGCGAAGTTCACCGAGGAGATGAGCGCCCGCCGCCGGCCCACGGGCGCCTTCGCCCGCGACATGATAGAGGTCGAGGGATATCTGCGCGGCGTCGCCCGGCGGCGCAGCGACATCGCGACCACCATCCTCCGGTTCGCACCCACCGTCGGGAACCGGCTGCCCGGCTCGGTGTCGAGCTATCTCACCTCCCCGCTCGTCCCCAACGTGCTCGGCCGCGACGCGCGACTACAGTTGCTGCACGAGGAGGACGCACTCGGTGCGCTCGAACACGCGGTCGTCGCCGGACCGTCAGGGACGTACAACATCGCCGGTGAGGGGATCGTCACGATGACCCAGGCCGTGCGCCGGGCCGGTGGCGTCACCGTGCCGATGCCCTACGCGCTGTTCCGCACGGTCGGGCACGCACTCATGGGTTCCGTGATGAACTCCTTCACCAAAGAAGAACTCGACTATTTCCATTTCGGATGCGGACTCGACACCACGCGCATGCGCAACGAGTTCGGATTCGAACCACGCTGGACCACGAGAGAAGCGCTCGACGATTTCGCCCGGGGCCTCGCCCTCACCCGCATCGTGAAGACCGAATGGGTGGACAAGGCCGAGTCGATGGCGCTCTCCGTGCTCGGAGAGACGAGGGAGACGCGATGACGGAGGTCGCGAAGGTCATCCCGTTGCACGCCGGCAACCGCCGTCCCGGCGAACGGGTCACACGCACACCCCATCCGTCGATGGGGCCACCGCCCACCCCCGAGCAGGTGAACCGCACCGATCGATTCCTCGACGACCTGCGCGGCACGCTCGCACAACAGGTCACCGCCACCGCCGAGTTCGTGCGCCGCCGGATGACCGGCGACTACGAAGTCGACGACTTCGGCTTCGACCCGCACTTCACCGAGAACGTCGTCCTGCCGGTGCTGCGACCCCTGTTCGACAAGTGGTTCCGCGTCGAGGTCCGCGGCGTCGAGAACATCCCCGCCGACGGCAGCGCACTCGTCGTCGCCAACCACGCCGGCACGCTCCCCGTCGACGCACTGATGACCTCCGTCGCCGTGCACGACCACGCGGATCGTCACCTGCGGATGCTCGCCGCCGATCTCGCCTTCGGTATGCCCGTGGTGGGGACGGTGACGCGCAAGGCCGGCCACACCCTCGCGTGCCATCCCGACGCCGAACGACTCCTCCGGCAGGACCAGGTGGTCGCGGTCTTCCCCGAGGGGTACAAGGGACTCGGCAAGCCGTTCAAGGAGCGTTACAAACTGCAGCGGTTCGGCCGCGGAGGTTTCGTGTCGGCGGCCCTGCGCACCCAGGCGCCCATCGTGCCGTGCTCGATCGTCGGCTCCGAGGAGATCTACCCGAACATCGCCGACCTCACCTCGCTCGCACGCCTGCTCGGCCTGCCCTACTTCCCGATCACCCCGCTGTTCCCGGCGCTCGGCCCGCTCGGGATCGTGCCGCTGCCGTCGAAGTGGTACATCGAGTTCGGCACACCCATCGTCACCGACGTGTACGAGGAGGCCTCGGCGGAGGATCCGATGGTGTTGTTCGAGGTCACCGACCACGTGCGCGAGACGATCCAGCAGACCCTCTACAAACTGCTCACGCGCCGGCGGAACGTCTTCCTCGGCTGAGCACCTCGAAAATCAAGCCGCTCGGTCGCGGCTGTACTGTCAGGCCGCTCGATCGCGGCGGCGACCCACGAGGACCGCGACAGCACCACCCGCGGCACCGAGACCGAGCGCCGTCGGCACCCCGACCTTCGCGGCCTTGCGCGCCGTCCGGAAGTCGCGGATCTCCCACCCGCGTGTGCGAGCGACCTGCCGTAGATCCGGATCGGGATTGATCGCGACGGCCGTGCCGACCACCGAGAGCATCGGCACGTCGTTGTGGCTGTCCGAATAAGCCGTGCAGCGCTTGAGATTCAGACCCTCACGGATCGCGAGGGCCCGCACCGCGTGCGCCTTGCCGAGACCGTGCAGGATGTCGCCGACGAGACGGCCCGTGAAGACGCCGTCCTTCGACTCGGCGACGGTGCCGAGCGCACCGGTCAGGCCGAGGCGTTCGGCGATGACGTCGGCCAGTTCGACCGGCGTCGCGGTCACGAGCCACACCTGCTGGCCCGCGTCCAGGTGCATCTGCGCGAGCGCGCGGGTGCCCGGCCAGATCTTGTCGGCGATGATGTCGTCGTAGATCTCCTCGCCGAGCCGGCGCAGTTCCTCCGTGGAGCGGCCCTGCACGAACGACAGCGCCTTGTCGCGACCGGACGCGACGTCGTTCATGTTCTCCTTGCCCGTCAGGCGGAACTTGACCTGCTGCCAGGCGAACTCGAACAGGTCGGACTTGTCGAAGTAGTTCCGGGCGACGAGGCCGCGGGCGAAGTGGATGATCGACGCGCCCTGCACCATCGTGTTGTCGACGTCGAAGAACGCCGCCGCGGTCAGATCGCGCGGGACGGGAGCGGTATCGGGGGAGGGCTCGGGTTCGACGCGGGATTCCTGCAACGCGAGGGCGGCATCGGCGCTCGCCTCACCTGCGAGATTGGCGCGGACCTCTTCCTCGCTGGGTCCGAATTTGCGAGAGAAGAGCCGACGTCCGGGACGGATGATGCTCGCCCACGTCTCACCCATGCCCCATCCGTAGGGAAACGAACGTCCTGGCACTCGCACCTCCGGTGTCGTAACGGGCGGGGCTGTCGAAACGGGCGGGCCCCGTGTGACCCCTGCACTTCCGGGCGCCGCACATATGGCGACCGCATGCACGGGCGACCCGCGCCAAGCCTAGCCCGCGACACCGCCCCTCACCGGGAGGCCGTCGCCCCCGTGACGGGGTGTGACGTTCATCTCGACAGGTCGTGCCGCACAGTGGAGGCATGAGTGAGCAATCGTCATCGGCAACGAGCGGCTCCGCGAGCCGTCATCACCTGACCCTTCTCGTGCGCGCCGGGTGCGGTGCGTGCGGTCCTGCGCGCGAGCAGCTCGAGGCGCTCGCGGAGGAGCTCGGCGTCGAGGTCACCTGCATCGACGTGGATGTCGCTGCCGCAACCGATCCCGATCTGAGGGCCGAATTCGGGGACCGTCTGCCCGTCGTTCTGCTCGACGGACGCGAGCACAGCTACTGGGAGGTCGACGAGCCGCGACTGCGCGCAGATCTCGCTCGGTGAGTCGGCAGATCCTCGTCGTACAGCAGGTGGGAAGCACATTCGGGGTGCTTCGAGCAACTTTGTGCATGGCTTCACAAGCGGTTACCGTGGTGTGAACGAATTCCCGGATCACCGTGAGGCCAGGTGTGTATCCACCGGCCGGACGAGGAGCCACGTACCGTGACGCAGTTGCACCCACCGCAGGGCGAGGACGCTCGCGGCACCGCCGAGTCCGGCGAGGGTGCCACTCCCACTCCTCCGGTCCGCGATATCCCACAGGCTACTGTGACGCGTCTCGCGACCTACCTCCGGGTCCTCGGTGCGTTCGCCGAAGCGGGCACTCTCATCGTCTCCAGTGAGGAACTCGCGGCCGCCGCCGGGGTCGGTTCGGCCAAACTGCGCAAGGATCTGTCCTTCCTCGGACCCAACGGAGTGCGGGGCGTCGGCTACGACGTCCTGCGCCTCCAGTCCCGCATCGAAGCAGCTCTCGGACTCGACCGGGGCCATCGCGTCGTGCTCGTCGGAGTTGGCAGCCTCGGCCGCGCCCTCGCCCGGTATCCGGGCTTCGACCGCCGCGGTTTCACGATGGCCGGACTCTTCGATTCCGATCCCGACGTGGTGGGCACACGTGTGGGCGATCTCGTCGTGCGTCACGTCGACGATCTCGAGAACGGAGCCCATGAACTCGGCGCGACCATCGGTGTCGTCGCCACCCCCGACGAGGCAGCACAGCAGGTGTGCGATCGGCTCGTGCTCGCAGGAGTGCGCAGCATCCTGAGCTTCGCTCCCGTCGAACTCGATGTCCCCGACCACGTCGAGATCCGACGCGTCGATCTGTCCGTCGAGATGCAGGTCCTGTCCTTCAACAGCACCCGCAACGGGGAGACCCCCCGGGCCGCGACCGCTGACGTTCGTCCTGCTGCCGGCGACGTACGCCCCGCCGGCATACCGCGGGTGTCCACCCGAAGCTCTGCTCGGCGTACCACAACAGGAAAGGCGGGTCCGATGGGCTCGGCCGCGACCAGAAACGGATCGGTGATCGCGCCGTGAGTGTTCTCCTCGTCGGGATATCGCATAGGAGCGCACCGGTCCCGGTGCTCGAGAAGGTGGCGGTCACGGACACCGACCGCCCCAAGCTCACCGACAAGATGCTGGCGTCGGACAAGATCTCCGAAGCGATGATCGTCTCCACCTGCAACCGGGTGGAGATCTACGCGGTGGTCGACGCCTTCCACGGCGCGCTCGCCGCGGTCAGCGAACTGCTCGCCGAGCACTCGGGTCTGCCCGTCACCGAACTGCACAAGCACGCCTACGTCCGCTACAGCGAGGCCGCTGCCGAACACCTGTTCTCCGTCGCCAGCGGGCTCGACTCGATGGTCGTGGGGGAGCAGCAGATCCTCGGCCAGATCCGCACCGCCTACGCCGCCGCCGACGCTCAGCAGGCCGCCGGCCGCACCCTGCACGAACTCGCCCAGCAGGCGCTGCGCGTCGGCAAGCGGGTGCACTCGGAGACCGGCATCGACGCCGCCGGTGCATCCGTCGTGTCGGTCGCGCTCGACAAGGCCTCGAACTTCCTCGGAGGCGCCCTGAAGGGCCGCACCGCCGCGGTGATCGGTGCCGGCGCCATGGGTGGTCTCGCCGTCGCGCATCTCGTCCGGGCCGAGGTCGGCTCGATCGTCGTCGCCAACCGCACCCGCGACCGTGCCGAGCGACTCGCCGAGACCGCACAGGCCGCCGGTGTCGACGCCGAGGTCGTCGGATTCGACGATCTCGCGACCGCACTGAGCCGCGCCGACGTCGCCGTCACCTGCACCGGAGCCGTGGGCGCCGTCGTCACGCTCGCCGACGCGCACCGCGCACTCGCGCAGCCCGGCCGCGGCGAACGCCCCCTCGCGATCTGCGATCTCGGTCTGCCGCGCGACGTCGACACCGCCGTGGCCGGTCTTCCCGGTGTGCAGGTCTTCGACATGGAGTCGCTGCAGCGCGACCCGTCGGCCGGCGCCGCCGCGACCGACGCGGAGGCCGCCCGCACGATCGTCGCCGCCGAGCTGTCGCAGTACCTCACCGCGCAGCGACTCGCCGAGGTCACCCCCACCGTGACGGCACTGCGTCAGCGCGCCGCCGAAGTGGTCGAGGGCGAACTGATGCGCCTCGAATCGCGACTGCCCGATCTCGACGACGGCCAGCGCGGCGAGGTCGCCCGCACCGTGCGCCGGGTCGTCGACAAGCTCCTCCACGCACCGACGGTGCGCGTCAAGCAGCTCGCGTCGACGCCGGGAGGCGACCAGTACGCCGAGGCCCTGCGCGAGCTGTTCGAGCTGCGCCCGGGCTCGGTCGAGGCGGTCGCGACACCCACCAAGGATCTGAACTCGCTGACCGATCCCACCCTCTCGGGGGATCTGTCCGCCGCACTCGACCCCGCTGTCACCACCGAACTCCAGGCCTCACGAAAGGACGGCACCGCATGAGCACCGAAGCCGCATCGGTTTCCCGCGACGATGTTGCTCGGCAGGATCGTCCCCTGCGTATCGGTACCCGCGGCAGCGTGCTCGCCACGACCCAGGCCGGTACCGTGCGCGACGCACTGATTGCCGCCGGCCGCCCGGCAGAGCTCGTCGTCATCACCACCAAGGGCGATGTGACGCCCGGCCCGGTGCAGCGCATCGGCGTCGGCGTGTTCACCGCCGAGCTGCGCGAGGCGCTGCTCGCAGGTGAGGTCGACGTCGCCGTGCACTCCTACAAGGACCTGCCGACCTTCCAGGATCCGCGCCTCGTCGTCGCGGCCGTCCCCGAGCGGGAGGACCCGCGCGACGCGCTCGTCGCCCGTGACGGACTCGTCCTCGGCGAGCTGCCGCCCGGCTCCAAGGTCGGTACCTCGGCGCCGCGCCGGCGGGCACAACTCGCTGCGCTCGGCCTGGGACTGCAGATCGAACCGCTGCGCGGCAACATCGACACCCGCATCGGCAAGGTCGACTCCGGCGAACTCGACGCGATCGTCATCGCGCGTGCCGGACTGTCGCGGATCGGACGCCTGGACCGGGTCACCGAGTCCCTCGAACCGGTGCAGATGCTGCCCGCGCCGTCGCAGGGTGCGCTCGCCGTGGAGTGCCGGTCGGACGATCCCGAGATGATCGAGCTGCTCGCCGGACTCGACCATGCGCCGAGCCGCGCCGCAGTCGTCGCGGAGCGCTCGCTGCTCGCCGAACTCGAAGCCGGATGCACCGCACCGGTGGGGGCGATCGCCGAGGTCGTCGAATCGCTCGACGACGACGGCCGGGTGATCGAGGAACTGTCGGTGCGCGGATGCGCCGCCGCCATGGACGGATCGGATGTGCTGCGAGCGAGCGCGGTGGGGGCGCCGGAGAAGGCCGAGGAACTCGGTCGCCGTGTCGCCCGCGAACTGCTCGACCTCGGTGCGCGCGAGCTCATGGTCGAGCACGGGGTCCTCCCCGAGACGAGACCTGCCGATGATTGACACAGCCGTCACCGTCACCCGATTTGCCCTTACCGCTGATTTGACCGCACTGGAGAATGACCGATGAGCCGAGTCCGTAAGCACAACCCCGGGCGCATCCTGTTCGTGGGATCGGGCCCGGGCGATCCTGCGCTGCTCACCGTGCGCGCGCGTGACGTGCTGGCGGGCGCCACGATCGCCTTCACCGACCCCGATGTAGACAAGGGTGTCGTGGCCCTCGTCGGTGTCGACCACGGCACCGACCCGGAGACCGGTGAGCCCGTCGCCGAGGTCCGTCCCGCGCTCGGCGAGCCCGCCGAGGTCGCCAAGACGCTCGTCGCCGAGGCGAAGGCCGGTCGCGACGTGGTGCGCCTCGTCGCGGGCGACCCGCTCACCACCGACTCGGTGATCGCCGAGGTCAACGCGGTCGCCCGCACCCAGGTGGTCTTCGAGGTCCTGCCGGGCCTGCCCGCCGGATCGTCCGTGCCGAGCTACGCCGGTATGGCGCTCGGCTCGTGCCACACCGAGGTCGACGTGCGCGGAGAGGTCGACTGGGCCGCGCTCGCCGCCGCCCCCGGCCCCCTCGTCCTCCATGCGACCTCCGGCCACCTCGCCGAGACCGCCAGCGCGCTGGTCGAACACGGCCTGGCGCCGCAGACCCCCGCCGCGATCACCGTGCGCGGCACCACCCGTCAGCAGCGCACCGTCGAGGCCACCCTCGCGACTCTGAACGACGCGGGTTCCGAGCTCGTCGGACCGCTCGTCGTCACCGTCGGCAAGGTCGTCTCGCACCGCAACAAGATGTCGTGGTGGGAGTCGCGCGCCCTGTACGGCTGGACCGTGCTCGTGCCCCGCACCAAGGATCAGGCCGGCGAGATGAGCGAGCGGCTCGTCACGCACGGCGCGATCCCGATGGAGGTGCCGACCATCGCGGTCGAGCCGCCGCGCAGTCCCGCGCAGATGGAACGCGCGGTCAAGGGCCTGGTCGACGGTCGCTACCAGTGGGTGGTGTTCACTTCCACCAACGCGGTGCGTGCGGTGTGGGAGAAGTTCGAGGCGTTCGGTCTCGACGCGCGCGCGTTCTCCGGCGTCAAGATCGCGTGCGTCGGTGAGGCCACCGCTGCGAAGGTGCGCTCGGTCGGCATCATCCCCGATCTCGTGCCCAGCGGCGAACAGTCCAGCCTCGGCCTGCTCGCCGAGTTCGCCCCGTACGACGACGTCTTCGATCCGGTCAACCGGGTGCTGCTGCCGCGCGCCGACATCGCCACCGAGACCCTCGCCGAGGGTCTGCGCGAGCGCGGCTGGGAGATCGACGACGTCACCGCCTACCGCACCGTGCGTGCCGCTCCGCCGCCGGCCGCGACCCGCGAGATGATCAAGACCGGTGGTTTCGACGCGGTGTGCTTCACCTCGTCGTCGACGGTCCGCAATCTCGTGGGTATCGCCGGCAAGCCGCACGCCCGCACGATCGTCGCGTGTATCGGCCCGAAGACGGCCGAGACGGCGATCGAGTTCGGCCTGCGGGTGGACGTGCAGCCCGAGACCGCGCAGATCGGGCCCCTGGTCGACGCGCTCGCCGAGCACGCGGCCCGGCTCCGGGCGGAAGGCGCACTGCCTCCGCCGCGGAAGAAGTCCCGCGCCCGCCGCTGATCTCTGGTGATCCGATGATCCGTGCGCGGTCCCGGTAGTCGCCACTACCGGGGCCGCGCACGACCCGTATGGAAGGTGTTCTCCCCATGTTTCCCGACATCCGTCCCCGCCGGCTGCGCAGCACACCCGCCATCCGACGGCTCGTGGCAGAAACCTCCCTCGAACCCCGCCACCTCGTGCTCCCGATGTTCGTGGCCGACGGCCTCGACGAGCCGCGCGAGATCGCGTCGATGCCCGGGGTGTACCAGCACACCGCCGATTCGCTGCGCAAGGCCGCGGCCGCGGCCGTGTCCGCTGGTGTCGGCGGCCTGATGCTCTTCGGTGTGCCCAGCCCCGAGGACAAGGACGCCCGTGGTTCCGCGGCGAGCGATCCCGGCGGTGTGCTCAACCGCGCGCTGCGGTCGCTGCGCAGCGAACTCGGCGACTCCACGGTGATCATGGCCGACACCTGCCTCGACGAGTTCACCGATCACGGCCACTGCGGTGTGCTCACCGACACCGGCGTCGTCGACAACGACGCGACCCTCGAGCGTTACGCCGAGATGGCCGTCGCGCAGGCCGAGGCCGGGGCGCACCTGCTCGGCCCGAGCGGCATGATGGACGGCCAGATCGGTTTCATCCGGTCCGCGCTGGACGAGGCCGGGCACACCGAGGTCGGTCAGCTCGCCTACTCCGCGAAATACGCCTCGGCGTTCTACGGTCCCTTCCGCGACGCCGTCGGCTCGTCCCTCGAGGGAGATCGCCGCACCTACCAGCAGGATCCGGCGAACCGTCGCGAGTCGCTGCACGAGGTGGACCTCGACCTCGCCGAGGGCGCCGACATGGTGATGGTCAAGCCGGCGATGTCGTACCTCGACGTGCTGCGCGAGGTGGCCGACCGCTCGCCCGTCCCGGTGGCCGCCTACCAGATCTCGGGGGAGTACTCGATGATCACCGCGGCCGCGCAGAAGGGCTGGATCGATCGCGATGCGGCGATCCTCGAATCGCTGGTCGGCATCCGGCGGGCCGGTGCGGACGTCGTCCTCACCTACTGGGCCGCCGAGGTCGCGGGTCGTCTGTCATGAGCTTCCCCGCACCTCCTGTCGGGCCCGGCCCCGCGGCGAATCGTCCCGTTCCCGGAGACGTCACGACGGCCCACCAATTGTGGTGCGGGGTACTCGCTCTCGCCGTCGTGAGTTTGGCGGCAAGTCTCGCCGATCTGCTGAGTCGACGCGAGGAACTGCTCGACCTCATGACCACGATGGCCGCCGAGCAGGCCATCGAGGGCGTCACCACGGAGCAGCTCGAGTCGGCGGTCCCGCTGCTGGTCGCGCTGACCGCCGGCATCGGCCTGGTGATCGTCGGACTGCTCTATCTGGTAGTCAGGCAGCTGTTGAAGGCCAAGAACTGGGCCCGGATGCTGCTGACCCTGCTCGGGGTGTTCATGTCGCTGTCGACCCTGCCCACCGTCTTCGGTGTGGGCGTCGGGGAGGGCGGCGCGGGCTGGATACTCGGTGTGGTGGGCATTCTGCAAGCCGTCGCGACCGTCGGAGCGATCGTGCTGATGCACCGGCGGGATGCCAACCGCTTCTTCCTGCGACTGCCGGAAGAATAGACGTACCACTCGGTTTCGTCCGGCGCGACCGAAGAGTACGGTGGGCTCACCATGTGGGCCGCACGGCCCTTTCCGTCGAGCGAAAAGGACGTCATGCAGGTGGAACCGCGGCCCTATGGGCGCCGTCGCGAATTGGTGTTGATCGCTCTCATCGCCCTCCTCGGACTGGTGACCGCCGTGCTGCTGGTGATCCCCGGCGCGTTCGCCGCTTGACCGACCCGACGGCCCCAGATCCGGCAACCCCTGATCCGGCAACCCCTGATCCGATGGGCACCGACCCGGCCGGGCCGCTGTTCCACGAACCCGGAGCGCGCTGGCGCACGGTCGCCATCGGCCCGCTGGTCTGCGTCGTGGCCCTCGTCGTCGAACTGTTCACCGGCCCCGTCGTGCACTGGGTCGCGCTGCCGATCATCGCGATCGTGCTCGCCGGCTTTTCCTACGTGATGGTCGTGGCTGCTCGTCGGCACGTCAGCGTCGAGCTCACCTCCACGGTCCTGCGGCAGGGCACCGAGGAACTGCCGGTCGCCGAGATCGAGGCGGTGCTGCCGCCGCCACCGGACGACCGGCGCGATCCGGAACGCTGGGAGACCGCCCGGAGCCTCGGCGAACTGGCGGATGTGCCGCGCGGCCGCAAGCCTGTCGGACTGCGGCTCATCGGAGGAACGTTCGTGCGGGCGTGGGCGAAGAACGCCGACGAGCTGCGAGCACGGCTCGGCGAGCTCGTCGGCGAACCCGGTCAGACTGCGACGTCCTGAGGTGGGACGACCGCTCCCTCACGGTCGAGCATGGCCGAGCCGAGCAGGTAGTCGGGCACACCCAGCCCGTCCACGAGCGTCAACGCGTGCGGACGCAGGCTGCGGCACCGCTCGTTGATCCCGCGTGTGACGGCCTTGGCGCGTTCGACCGACAGCAGGCGGTGCTCCATGAACCACGCCTTGTCCTCGTCGATGATCGTCAGCGCGTAGAGATCGCACAGCTCCGACAGCAGGTCGCGGGCGGTCTCGTCCTTGCAGTCCTCGATCGCGGCGACGAACGCCTCGAGCACGACTCGGTCGATGTGCGCGCGGGCGGCGTGCAGAACGTGGTCCTGCACGAAGTTGAAGGCGTCGAACGGGTTGTCCTCACGCTTCATCGCGGCCTGCAGGCGCCGGGCCGCAGTGGACAGCAGGTACTGCTCACGGTCCTCGAACATCGTCACCTGGGTGCCGCGGTCGAAGAGGCTGCCGTCCGCCTCGTTGTCCTGGCGGGTGTCGACGATCGTCTGGATGATCTGCTGCGCCGCGGTGCGCTTCTTGACGATGTCGGAGATGGTGGTCGCGGCGAAGCGCATCCACTCCACCGGGCTCATGCCCTGCACCTCGTCGGCGTAGGCCGTGAGCAGTTCCTTCGCGACCAGCTGGGTCAGGACGTGGTTGTCGCCCTCGAAGGTCGTGAACACGTCCACGTCCGCGCGCAGCGCCGTCAGCCGGTTCTCGGCCATGTAGCCGGCACCACCGCACGCCTCGCGGCACTCCTGTATCGCCCGCGACGCGTGCCAGGTGTTGGCGGCCTTGAGGCCGGCCGCGCGACCCTCGAGCTCGCGCTGTTCCTGCGCGTCGAGTTCCTGCAACGACGTCGACTGCAGCCGGTGCATCGTCGTGAGCAGCTCGTTCTGGGCGAAGCCGAGCGCGTACGAGCGGGCGATCAGTGGGAGCAGGCGCCGCTGGTGGACGAGATAGTCCATGATCGGCACCTCGCCGTCGCGCCCGGGGGCGTCGAACTGGCGACGCTTCTCGGCGTAGCGGGTGGCGATGCTCAGCGCGACCCGCGCCGCCGCACCCGCCGAGCCGCCGACGGTGATGCGCCCGCGGACCAGCGTGCCGAGCATCGTGAAGAACCGTCGGCTCGGGTTGTCGATGTCCGAGGCGTAGGTGCCGTCCGGTTCGACGTCCGCGTACTTGTTGAGCAGGTTCTCCCGGGGGATGCGCACCTGGTCGAAGACGATGCGGCCGTTGTCGACACCCGGCAGGCCGCCCTTGTAACCGCAGTCGGAGGTCGTCACACCCGGCAGGTCGTTGCCGTCCTCGTCGCGGATCGGGACGACGAAACAGTGCACACCGTGCGTCTCACCCTGCGTGACGAGCTGCGCGAAGACGGCCGCGAACCGGGCGTGTTGCGCCGCGCCACCGATGTAGTCCTTGCGGGACGACGGGGTGGGGGAGTGGATCACGAACTCCTGGGTGTCCGGATCATAGGTCGCCGTGGTCTCGAGCGACTGCACGTCGCTGCCGTGGCCCGTCTCGGTCATCGCGAAGCAGCCGAGCACGTCGAGGTCGATGAGCTGCTTGACGTACTTCTCGTGGTGCCGCTCGGTGCCGAGGTTCTCGATGGCACCGCCGAACAGGCCCCACTGCACGCCCGCCTTGACCATCAGCGACAGGTCGGACATCGCGAGCATCTCGATGGATGCGACCGCGCCGCCCGCGTCGCCCGTGCCGCCGGACTCGACGGAGAAGCCCGCCGCGGCATAGCCGTGTTCGGCGAGGATGCGCATCTGCTCGAGCGTGATGGCGCGCGCCTTGTCGGTCTCGGGGGTGTAGTGCGGTGCGAACTTCTCGTGCGCGAGATCCTTGCGTGCGCGTTCGCGTGCTTCGTGCCACGCACCGTCGAGTGCGATGCGCAGGTGTTCGGCTGTCGTCGGCATGCCTCAGACGATAGGTGCGACAAGTCACTCACGGTGTCCCTTTTTCCTGGTAAGGGAGAAAAAACACATGAGGTTTGAGGACCACTGTTTTTGGCAAATCCCGCGAAACTACGGACACTGGAAGTCGTGACTGCGACCCCCGATGCTTCGTCCACCCACGACACTCGATCCGCCGCACTCTTCCACCGGGCATCGAAGGTGACACCGGGGGGCGTCAACTCTCCGGTCCGCGCGTTCGGATCGGTCGGCGGCAATCCTCCTTTCTTCGCATCGGGATCGGGTCCGCTGCTCACCGACGTCGACGGAAAAACCTACGTCGACCTGGTGTGTTCTTGGGGCCCGATGATTCTCGGGCACGCGCATCCGGCGGTCGTAGAGGCCGTCCGATCCACCGCGCCGGCGGGTCTGTCGTTCGGTGCCCCCACCGAGGGTGAGGTCGAACTCGCCGAGGAGATCGTCGCCCGCATCGCACCCGTCGAGCAGGTCCGGCTCGTCAACTCCGGCACCGAGGCGACGATGAGCGCCGTCCGTCTCGCGCGCGGATTCACCGGACGGTCGAAGATCGTGAAGTTCGCGGGTTGTTATCACGGTCACGTCGACGCGCTGCTCGCCGACGCCGGTTCCGGCCTCGCCACCTTCGGTCTGCCCACCTCGCCCGGCGTCACGGGCGCCCAGGCGGGCGACACCATCGTCGTCCCCTACAACGACCTCGCCGCCGTGCGCGCCGCCTTCGAGGCGAACCCCGGTGAGATCGCCGCGGTCATCACCGAGGCCGCCGCCGGCAACATGGGCACCGTCCCGCCGGTGTCCGGCTTCAACGAGGGCCTGCGCGAGCTCACCCGTGAGCACGGCGCGCTGCTGATCATGGACGAGGTGATGACCGGCTTCCGCGCCAGCACGACCGGCTGGCACGGCATCGACGGTGTCTCCGGCGACCTGATGACCTTCGGCAAGGTCATGAGCGGAGGTCTGCCCGCCGCGGCCTTCGGTGGCCGCGCCGACGTCATGGCCCATCTCGCCCCGAGCGGACCGGTCTACCAGGCCGGCACCCTGTCCGGTAATCCCGTCGCCGTGGCCGCCGGCCTCGCGAGCCTGCGTGCCGCCGACGCCGAGGTCTACGCCACCCTGGACCGCAACTCCGAGACCCTCGGGCGTCTGCTGGGGGAGGCACTCGCCGCCGAAGGGGTGCCGCACCGCGTCCAGAATGCCGGCACGCTGCTGAGCGTCTTCTTCACCGATGAGCCGGTGACGAACTACGAGCAGGCCAAGGCCGCGCAGACCTGGCGCTTCCCGGCCTTCTTCCACGCGCTGCTCGAGCGCGGCGTCTATGCACCCCCGAGTGCCTTCGAGACGTGGTTCGTCTCGTCCGCGCTCGACGACGACGCGTTCTCGCGGGTCGCCGACGCGCTGCCGCACGCCGCGCGCGCGGCCGCCGCGGCGACCGCGCCGTAGCACCGCTCTCCTGCCTGCCCAGCCCGATCCGCCCCTCCCACACCCCTCGAGGAACATCGACGTGACCGACGCCGCCCCGTCCGAGACCCGCACGATCGTGCACGTGCTCCGCCACGGAGAGGTCCACAACCCCTCCGGAATCCTCTACGGCCGCCTGTCCGGCTTCAAGCTGTCGGTGACCGGTGAGGCCCAGGCACGTGCGGTCGCGGCGTCGCTCGCCGACCACGACATCGCACACGTGGTCGCGTCCCCGCTCGAACGGGCCCAGCAGACCGCCGCCCCGATCGCGGAGAAGCACGGACTGCAGATCCGCACCGACGAGAACCTCATCGAGGCGGCCAACGACTTCGAGGGCTTGAAGGTCTCGGTCGGCGACGGTGCGCTCAGCCGCCCGCGCCACTGGTGGAAGCTGCGCGATCCGTTCACCCCTTCCTGGGGCGAGCCCTACCTGCAGATCGCCCACCGCATGCTCGCCGCCGTCCACGCGGCCCGCGTGGCCGCGGTGGGGCGGGAAGCGGTGTGCGTGAGCCACCAACTCCCGGTGTGGACGCTGCGCCGCTTCCTCGAGGGCGAGCGACTGTGGCACGACCCGCGTCGCCGCCAGTGCAGCCTTGCCTCGCTGACCTCCCTGGTCTACGAGGGTGACACCCTCGTCGACCTGGTCTACTCCGAGCCGGCCGGCGCCTCCGACCCGAACGTCCACGGCGCATGAGAAAGGTGTTCCGGGCGACGGTCGCCGCGATCTGCGGTGCCGTCCTTCTCACCTCCTGCGCCACCGGGGACGACGCCGTCGCCACCGGGGGAACGTTCGACTTCGTCTCGCCCGGCGGGCAGACCCGCATCTTCTACGACCCCCCGGCCGACCGGGGCACCCTCGGTGAGCTCACCGGCGAGGACCTCATGAACGAGGGCGAGACCATCTCCCTCGACGACTACGAGGGCCAGGTCGTCGTGCTCAACGTGTGGGGCCAGTGGTGCGCGCCGTGCCGCAGCGAAGCCGACGATCTCGAGGAGGTCTACGAGGCCACCAAAGATCTCGGGGTGCAGTTCCTCGGCATCAACGTCCGCGACAATCAGCGCGACAAGGCCCAGGACTTCGTCACCGACCAGCGGATCGGCTACCCGTCGATCTACGACCCGCCGATGCGGTCGCTGCTCGCCCTCGGCCGCAACTACCCGACCTCGGTCGTGCCGACGACGGTCGTCCTCGACCGTGAGCACCGCGTGGCTGCGGTCTACCTGACCGAACTGCTCGCCGAGGACCTGCAACCGGTCGTCGAACGGGTCGCGGCGGAACCGGATTCGGAGCAGTAACAGTGATCCTTGCGTCGGGTGTCGGGGAGACCTTCCAGAACGCGGCCCTGTCGGGTCCGCTGCTGCTGGCGATGGGCGCGTGCCTGCTCGCCGGTCTCGTCTCCTTCGCATCGCCGTGCGTCGTACCGCTCGTTCCCGGCTATCTGTCCTACCTCGCCGGAGTGGTGGGAGCCGAAGCCCCCGCCGTCACCGCCGAGCAGGCCGGTGCCCGCACCACGACCGTCCGCAGCGACGGCCGCCTCCGGGTGGCCGGTGCCGCCGGGCTGTTCGTCCTCGGATTCACCGTGGTGTTCGTCCTCGCGACGGCCTCGGTGTTCGGGGCGATCTCCGCGCTCGCCGTCAACCGCGAACTGCTCATGCGGATCGGTGGGGTCGTCACCATCGTGATGGGTCTGGTCTTCATCGGTCTCATCCCGGCCTTGCAGCGCGACACGCGTCCGGCGCCCCGGCGCATCTCGAACCTTGCGGGAGCCCCGCTGCTCGGCGCGGTGTTCGCGCTCGGGTGGACCCCGTGCCTCGGTCCCACCCTCGCCGGCGTCATCTCGCTCGCGGCGGGCACCGAGGGCACCACCGCGGCACGCGGGGTGACGCTGATCGTCGCCTACTGCCTCGGCCTCGGGTTGCCGTTCGTCGTGCTCGCGCTCGGTTCGGCGCGGGCGCTGCGCGGGGTGGGCTGGCTGCGCACCCACGCGCGGACCGTGCAAATCGTCGGTGGCCTGATGCTCATGGCCGTCGGCATCGCTCTCGTCACCGGTGCGTGGGACCTGTTCGTGTCCTGGGTCCGTGACTCGTTCATCTCGGAAGTGACTCTGCCCGTATGACCGCGACACACACCCCGACCCCCGCACCGCAGCCGTCGCCTCCGCCGCGACAGGCCGCGTTCGGACGTGCCACGGCCTTCGTGCGGAACACCTGGCGCGGCCTGACGTCGATGCGGACCGCGCTGGTCCTGCTGTTCCTGCTCGCGCTCGCCGCGATCCCGGGCGCACTCCTGCCGCAGCGCAGCCTCAACACCCAGAAGGTCGACGAGTACATCGCGGCCCGGCCGACGCTCGGACCGATCATGGACCGCTTCGAGCTGTTCGACGTCTTCGGAAGCTTCTGGTTCACCGCCGTCTACGTGCTGCTGTTCGTCTCTCTGGTCGGCTGCATCCTGCCGCGCTGCGTCGAGCACTTCCACGCCCTGCGCACCCCGCCGGTCGCCGCGCCGCGCAACCTGCAGCGCCTGCCGCACCACACACAGACGATGGTGGCCGAGGCCCCCGCCGACGCCCTCGACCGGATCCAGAAGGAGCTGCGCGGTTGGAAGGTCGTGCGCCGCGAGGGCGGTGCCCGCGGGCGTGACGGCGAGGTGACCCTGTCCGCCGAGAAGGGTTATCTGCGCGAGGCCGGCAACCTGGTCTTCCACATCTCCCTCGTCGGGCTGCTCGTCGCCGTCGCCGCCGGCAAGCTCTTCGGTTACGAGGGGCAGCGCATCCTGGTCGCGAACGGTGAGGAGTTCTGCACCACCTCGCCCGCCTCCTTCGACTCGTTCCGCGCCGGCAGCACGCTCGACGGCACCGGTCTGAACCCCATGTGCGTGCGGGTGAACACCTTCGTCGCCGACTATCTCGACAACGGCCAGGCCGAGATGTTCACCTCCGACATCGAGTACCAGTACGGCGACGACCTCGTCACGAACACCTGGCGCGACGCGCAGTTGAAGGTCAACCATCCGCTGCGGGTCGGCAGCGACCGCGTGTACCTACAGGGTCACGGTTACGCCCCGACCTTCACGATCACCTGGCCGAACGGCGAGACCCGCACCGAAACGATGCAGTGGGCGCCCGACGACGCGACGACCTTCCTCAGCAGCGGCGCCATGCGCTTCGACCCGCCCGGTGGCATGTACCCCGACGCCGACGAGCGCCGGAAGAACCAGATCGCGATCGAGGGACTGTTCGCGCCGACGGCGTCCTTCCACGGCACGCTGCTCACATCGATCTTCCCCGCCCTGACGGACCCGGCTGTCGCCATCGACATCTACAAGGGCGACTCCGGTCTCGACACCGGCAACCCGCAGTCGCTGTTCTCGCTCAACAAGGAACTGATCAATCAGGGGCGCCTCGTGAAGCAGGATCGTGTCAACCTGCGTCCGGGGGAGAGCGTGACGCTCGCCGACGGCACCGAGGTGCGATTCGACAAGGCCACCGACTTCGTCAACCTGCAGGTCTCTCACGACCCGGCTCAGCAGTGGGTGCTGGTCGCGGCGATCTTCATGATGGGCGGACTGCTCGTGTCGCTGCTGGTCAAACGACGCAGAGTGTGGGCACGCGCGTACCCGGACGGTACAGTGAGCGACGGCGAACGACGGACCGTAGTAGAGCTCGGCGGTCTCGCACGAACCGATCAGGCCGGATGGGGAGACGAGTTCGACCGACTGGTCGAGCGCCTTCTCGGCGACGATGCACCCTCCGCCCCGGCGGCACAGGAGAAGAAGAACTGATGACAGAGAACGACACCCTCGCGCAGTACAGCGACTGGGCCTTCGAATCGGCGTTCGCGGTGCTCGTGCTGGCTCTGCTGCTGCTCATCGCCGAGTACGCGACCCACCGGGCCGACGTCGTGGCGGAACGGGAACGCGAACTCGTGGCCGCCGGAAGGCAGCAGGCCCCCGCCGAGCGCGCGACCGGGCCGGGACGGATCGACCAGACGCCGAAGCGCACCGTGTCGCAGCGTCTCGGCAACATGGGACGCGCGCTCGTCGTCGTGGTCGCGGGCCTGCAGCTCGCCTCGATCGTCCTGCGTGGGCTGGCCACCGAGCGGTTCCCGCTCGGCAACATGTACGAGTTCGTCTCGATGGCGTGCACCGCCGCGGTGATCTTCGGGCTGATCGTCCTGCGCAAGCCGGCCTACCGGATCATGTGGGTGTACCTGGTGGTCCCCGTATTGATCCTCATGTTCCTCGCGGCGACGGTGTTGTATGCCGACGCCGCTCCCGTGGTGCCGGCCCTCCGATCGTTCTGGCTGCCGATCCACGTGACGATCATCAGCGTCGGCAGCGGCATCTTCCTCGTCTCGGGTGTCGCGAGCGTGCTGTTCCTGCTGCGCATCCGCTTCCCGAAGGGCGAGGAGCGCAGCGGTGTGTTCGCGGCGATCGCCGAGCGGCTGCCCGACGCGCAGACCCTCGACCGGCTCGCCTACCGCACCACGATCATCGGCTTCCCGCTGTTCGGCGCCGGCATCATCCTCGGGGCAATCTGGGCCGAGGCGGCGTGGGGACGCTTCTGGGGCTGGGACCCGAAGGAGACGGTCTCGTTCATCTCGTGGGTCATCTACGCCGCCTATCTGCACGCGCGTGCGACCTCCGGCTGGCGGAACACCCGCGCAGCGTGGATCAACATCGTCGGCTTCGTCACGGTGCTGTTCAACCTGTTCATCATCAACATGGTCGTGTCGGGCCTGCACTCGTACGCCGGGCTCAACTGAGGCTGCTATCGTCGCGCCGTCGTCCGTGACAGTCGACGGGGGGAGAACGCGGTGAATGGGGCCGGTAACGGGTCGTCGGGGCTCGACGGACACGCATTGGACGCGACGGCGCTGGACTCGTCGCTACTTGTACGTCCGGTCGCCGCGCCGCCGCGGAAGGGCTGGCGGCGGGTCGTCTACCGGGCGACCGGTGGTCGTGTGCACGTGGGGGAGAGTTCCCGGCAGCAACGCAAGGAGGAATCGGCCGAGCGGGTGCGTGCACCGCTGCACGGCTGCCATCGGATCGCCCTGCTGAGTCTCAAGGGCGGGGTGGGCAAGACGACCACCACGGTCACGCTCGGCTCGACCTTCGCGGAGCTGCGTGGCGATCGGATCGTCGCGGTCGATGCGAATCCGGACCGCGGGACGTTGAGTCAGAAGGTGGCCGAACAGACGCCGGCCACGGTGCGCACGCTGCTGCGCGATCAGTCGCTGCTCGAGACATATGCGGACGTGCGCGCCTACACCTCGCAGAACACGCATCGTCTCGAGGTGCTCGCCTCGGACACCGATCCGGCGGTCTCGGAGGCCTTCAGCGCCGACGACTACGAACGGACGTTGGGTCTTCTCGAGCGGTTCTACAGCATCGTGCTCACGGATTGCGGGACCGGGCTCATGCACTCCGCTATGACCGCGATCCTCGAGAACGCCGACACGCTGGTCGTCATCAGTTCCGGTTCGGTGGACGGCGCCCGCAGCGCATCGGCCACGCTCGACTGGCTCGACGCGCACGGCTATCGCGAACTGGTCGAGCGGTCGTTGGCCGTCGTCAACGCGGTGCGGCCGAGGTCGGGCAAGGTCGACCTCGACCTCGTGGTGCGACACTTCGAACAGCGGTGCCGCGCGGTCCACGTCCTGCCCTTCGATCCCCACCTCGAAGAAGGGGCGGAGATCGACCTGGACCGGTTGCAGTCGGGTACGCGGCGCGCCCTGCTCGGACTCGCCGCGGATATCACCGACGGTTTCGCCGCGCGGTGACAGACCGCTCGGCGTAACGCGAACGGTCAGTCGCCCCGCTCCTGATCGGACTCGCCGGTGCCGTCGCCAGTCCGGCGGCGGTGCACCTCGCGATCGACCTTCCACAGGAAGTCGGGATCGTCGTCCGGCCCCATCACGCGGGACGGCGGACGAGATGTGGGACCGTACGCCTTCCACAGCAGGACGGCGAGTGTCACCGCACCGATGAGTGCCAACAGATAGAGCACGTTGCACCTCCTGACCGTGGTGGTGCCGGACGAGGACGTACCCTCGCCGTGCACCTCCGGGCCGCGGCGACCGCAGACCGGTTCGTCCACATTCTAGGTGGGAGGAACCCGGTCCGGCACGTGGGTTCCGCGGGTGGTCGGCCGAGATCCGGCAGGTGTACGCCGGAGGTGCGGATTCTGCTGTCTCGGATCAGCGTGTCGCTTCGGTCGTGAGGGAGCGGAGAAGCGCCAGGACCTCGGACTCACGGAAGCGCCGATGGCCACCGGGGGTCCGCAGCGAGCCCAATCGGCCGGCGTGGGCCCACCGGGTGACGGTCTTGGGATCCACATGGAACAGTGCCGCCACCTGGCCCGGGGTCAGCAGGGATTCCTTCGCGCCGTTGAAAGTGGGTGCGCTCATTGCGAATGTCCTCCCGGTTGTCGTGATCGTGTTGTTCGACGCGATCGAGTTGTTCGATCGGGATGTCCAAGCCCATGGTGGCACCGATACCCCTGGTTGCTCGAACGGTCTACGGTTGGTAAAGCGGAAGTAATAGACAAAACGGACGGATGTCCGACTTACGGAAATCGACGCGGAGCTCGTCGTCCGGGCGGCCGGTTAACCTGGAGTGGTGAACGACGAACGCCGGAACGAACCCTCGGATACCCCCTCCCAGCCCACTCCACACCCTCACGGTGAGGGCGCCACGGCCGCCGACGGTCAGGCGGGGGCCGGGTCTCTGATCCGGGACGTCGCGTTGTACTCGGTGGCCCGACTCGCCCTCGTGGTCGTGCTCACTCTGCTCATTCTCTACGTTCCTCGGGCATTCGGGGTGGAAATCCCCCTCCTTGTCGCGGCCCTGTTCGCCGTGCTCATCGCCCTGCCCGTCTCGCTCGTGCTCTTCGCGTCGCTTCGGCGTCGCGTCAACGTGGGCATCGCCGCGGTCGATGAGCGTCGGCGCACCGAACGCGCGGACCTCGAGAAGCGCATGCGCGGCGAGAACGGGCGGTGACGGCGACCGGTGCGGTCGTCGACCGCAGCGCACCCCGGGACTGGGTCGACAACGCGGTCCGGCTCATCGAGGCCGACGCCCAGCGCAGCGCCGACACCCACCTGCTCCGCTACCCCCTCCCCGCGGACTGGGGCATCGACCTGTACTTGAAGGACGAGTCGACGCACATCACGGGCAGCCTCAAGCACCGTCTCGCGCGCTCGTTGTTCCTCTACGCCCTGTGCAACGGCTGGATCCGTGAAGGGACCCCGATCATCGAGGCGTCGTCCGGGTCCACCGCGGTCAGTGAGGCGTACTTCGCGCGACTCCTCGGCCTCGACTTCGTCGCCGTCGTACCGCGCCGCACCTCACCGGCGAAGGTCGCGCTCATCGAGGCGCAGGGCGGCCGGTGCCACTACATCGACCGCCCGCCCGAGATCTACACCGAGGCTCAGCGGCTTGCCGACGAGCTCGGGGGCTGCTTCATGGACCAGTTCACGAACGCCGAGCGGGTCACCGACTGGCGGGGCAACAACAACATCGCCGAGAGTATCTACTCGCAGATGCGTCTCGAGCGTCATCCCGTGCCGGAGTGGATCGTCGTCGGCGCCGGAACCGGCGGCACGAGCGCGACCCTCGGCCGCTACATCCGCTACCGCCGTCACCGGACACGGCTGGCGGTCGTCGACCCGGAGAACTCGGCGTTCTTCGGCGGGTTCGAGACGGGATCGGCCGACTACACGACGGGCATGCCCTCGCGTATCGAGGGGATCGGACGTCCGCGCGTCGAGCCGTCCTTCGTGCCCGAGGTCGTCGACCGGATGGTGCGGGTGCCCGACGCGGCGTCCATCGCCGCCATGCGGCACGCGAGCACCGTGCTCGGACGTCGGGTGGGCGGCTCGACCGGCACGAACCTCTGGGGAGCCTTCGGCCTGATCGCCGAGATGCTCGCGAAGGGCCGTGAGGGCAGCGTCGTGACGTTGCTGTGCGATGGCGGCGAGCGCTACGCCGACACTTATTTCTCCGACGAGTGGGTCGCTGCCGAGGGGATGGACCTCGCAGGGCCGCTCGCGGTGCTGGAGAAGTTCGCGACCACCGGCGGCTGGTGCCGGTAGAGCCTTCACCACCTGCGCAGATTCCGTTTCTGTCAATCGTCGTTGACGTGCCCTCGGTGTCAACCTATATTGACAACATGAGTGAAGCCACCACCCTCGCCGCTGCCGCCGCGAGCTCCGATCCCGCAGTGGGCCTGCGCGCCGTGCGTGCCCTGCGCCGGCTGCTGGAACGGCTCGAGGAGGTCCAGGTCACGAATGCCCGTGAGCGAGGTTGGTCCTGGCAGGCCATCGCCGACGAGCTCGGTGTCAGCCGCCAGGCGGTCCATCAGAAGCACAATCGGAAGTGCAGGTGATCGACATGTTCGAACGATTCGCCGACGGTGCCAGATCCGCCGTTGTCGCAGCGCAACAGGAGGCGATCCGGGTGTGCGATCCCCGGATCGAGGCGTCGCACCTGCTCATCGGGGCCGCTGTCGCTGCGGACGAACCGCTGCGGGTCCTGCTCGCGGAGGAAGGTCTCACGGTCGACGGGCTCCGCTCCGACCGGGCCGCCCGCACCGCCGACGCCCCGCTCGGTGACGAGGACGCCGCGGCGCTCGAAGCGATCGGGATCGATCTCGACGAGGTCCGGAGCCGTCTCGAAGCGGCCTTCGGCAAGGGGGTGCTCGACGGGAAGAACGCCGATCGGCGGGGCGTCGCGAACCGGCTCGGTCACATCCCGTTCGACCGGGCGGCGAAGAAGTCGCTCGAACTCGCGCTGCGGGAGGCCATCGCACGCCGCGAACGGGTCATCCGTCCCGAGCACATCCTGCTCGGACTGCTGCGCAGCGACGATCCGGCGACCGGCGCCCTCGTGGAAGCGCACGTGCCGCGCGCGCAGCTCCGTCAGCGCCTGAGCGGCCACCTCGACGCCGCTGCCTGACGTCGTCGAGCCTTCGGGTGGTTACCGGGTCGGCTGCGCGGGGGCGACGGCGAGCGGACGCCCGGCGACGAGCGGGACGACCGTCGCCGCGACGAGCAGCAGCGTGCCGACCGCGATCGTCGCGAACGGCCACCACTGACGATCCGATGTCGCCGTGACCTCCGCAGCCTGCGTGTCCGTAGCGGCCGGCGCGGTGCGCGGCAGCGCTTCGGTGGCCGACCGGACGTTGTCGGCGATGCCACCGACGACGTCGGCCACCGGCCCCACACCGTCGACCAGCTGTCCGGTGCCGTCCGTCAGGGCTCGGCCACCGTCGTCGAGGAGAACGAGGCCGTCGCGGAGCTGTCGCGAGCCGTCGGCGGCCTGCGCCATGCCCGCAACGAACTGCGCGTTCGGATCGGTGAGTTCGTAGGCGAGCTGCCGTGCGCCGTCGCGCAACTGCCCGAGCTGGGCGAGGGTGTCCGGTCCGAGGCCCTGCGTGTCGAGGGTCTCGACGAGCCCGCGCAGTCGGCCGGCCGCGCCCTGCGAGACCGGATCTGCAGACGCACCGAGCGTGTCGGCGACAGCTGCGAGTTGCGCGGTGACGTCGCCCTGCATCTCCCCGAAACCGGAGAGCCGGTCGACCACCTCGTCGACGCCACCGCTCACCTGGCGGGCACCGTCGCCGAGCATGTCGACACCGCCGTCGAGTTGTCCGAGACCGTCGGCGAGCTGCTCCCCGCCGTCACGGGCCTGCCGGAGACCGTCGGAGAGCTGGTGGGCACCCTCGTCGAGCTGGGTGCTGCCCTCCGTCAGCTGACCGACCCCGCCGTCGAGCACCGACAGCGGCAGTCCGGCCCGCTGCAGATTGCTCCGCGCCTCGTCGACGCCGTCCGCAGAGGGACTCGGCTCTTCCGAGACGGTCGCGACCGTCGTCTGGGGGCGGTCGAGCCAGGCGAAGACCGAACCCGTGCCCACGAGGAGCAGACCGGCTACAGCGAGAAGCAGGGGGAGAAGACGTGAACGCACGCCGGCCGACGCTACCGTCCGTCGCTGAGAGGCCCCTGAGGGGGAGGGGCGATCCCGGATGGGCCCGATTTGCCCGTTACGAGACCGAGTTCGGTGTGCCACAGTGGCACCATGATTTCTCTGATACTGCGGTTGATCATCAACGCGGTCGGTCTGTGGCTCGCGGTCGAGCTGGTCGACGGGATCGACTTCACCGATCCCGCAGGCGCCTCCGACACGACCCGCAAGGTCATCTCGCTCGTCGTGCTGGCCGCCATTTTCACCGTCGTCAACGCACTCGTGAAGCCGCTGGTGAAGCTGCTGTCGCTGCCGCTGGTGATCCTCACCCTCGGGCTCTTCCTGCTCGTCGTCAACGCGCTGATGCTCATGCTCACCGCGTGGCTGAGCGGATTCACCGAATACGGCCTCACGATCGACGGTTTCTGGGCGGCGCTGTGGGGCGGCGTGATCATCGCGATCGTCAACTTCGTCCTCGGCCTGGTCGTCCCGGACCGCGACTGATCCCGTCCGCCCGCGACCCGGTCCGCCGCGCCCGCGTCATGGTCAGCCGAAGGCCAGCGCGGGCGCGGTGGCTACCGCCCACACGAGCATCGCGACACCCGAATCGCTGAGCGCCGGGATCAGCGCGAGACCGAGGGCACCGGCCCGCACCGGTTTGTGCGCGCGGACCGCGAACGGTGCGGCGAGGAAGCCGGCGAGCGCCCACGGCGTCGCCGCGACCAGCACGAGCGACATCACGAACGGCACGACGACCAGCACCAGGTGGAGCGTGCGGGTCCTCGGGTCGCCCAGCTTGACCGCCAGGGTCCGCTTGCCGGTCTCCGCGTCGGTGGCGATGTCGCGGAGATTGTTCGTCACCAGGACGGCCGTCGAGATCGAGCCGACGGCGACCGCGCAGGCCAGACCCACCCAGTCGACGCGACCGGCCTGAACGAACTGGGTGCCGAGCACCGCGACCAGCCCGAAGAACACGAAGACGCCGATCTCACCGAAGCCGCTGTAGCCGTACGGGTTCTTTCCGCCGGTGTAGTACCAGGCCCCGGCGATGCAGACCGCGCCGACGAGCACGAGCCACCAGGCGGTCGTGACGGCGAGAGCGAGTCCCGCGACGGCCGCGACGCCGAAGCACACGAACGCCGCGCGCTTGACGGCGCCGGGGCTCGCCGCCCCCGAACCCACGAGCCGCATCGGGCCGACCCGCTCGTCGTCGGTGCCGCGGATGCCGTCGGAGTAGTCGTTGGCGAAGTTCACGCCGATGATCAGTCCGAGCGCGACGACCAGTGCCAGCAGCGCCTTCCACCACACGGCCTCACCGAGCCACGCCGCAGCGCCCGTGCCCGCCAGGACGGGTGCGATCGCGTTGGGGAGGGTGCGCGGACGAGCGCCTTCGAGCCATTGACCAGCCGTTGCCATGGATCGATCTTCGCACCCGGGCCTGCCTGCCGCGTCGTGCGCACCCCGTCAGGAGAAGCGCGAGACGAGGGCGCGGCGATCGACCTTGCCCGGTCCACGCAGCGGCAGCGTGTCGACGACCTGCAGCTCACGCGGCGCAGCAGTGGGATCGAGCGTGGCCTCGACGTGGTCGCGGAGTTCGGCGAGCGTCGGCGTCGCGCCGGGGACGGGCACGACGACCGCCGCGACGCGCTGACCGAGCCGGGCGTCGGGCAGACCCACCACCGCGACCTCCCGAACGGCCGGGTGCTCGACGAGCACGGCCTCGACCACCTGGGGGACCACGGTGAGCCCACCGGTCGAGATGGCCTCGTCGAGCCGTCCCAGGATGCGCAGGACCCCGTCGTCGAACAGGCCCGCGTCGTCGGTGCGGAACCAGCCGGGTTCGGCGAAGGCAGGATGGTCGGGCAGGTTCCGGTAGCCCGAGGCGAGCGTGGCGCCGCCGAGCCACACCCGCGAGTCCCCGTCGACGCGCACGTACACGCCGTCGAGCGGCACGCCGTCGTAGACGCAGCCGCCGCAGGTCTCGCTCATGCCGTAAGTGCGCACGACGGTGATGCCGGCCGCGCGGGCGCGGTCGAGGATTGGCACGGGAGTCGCGGCCCCACCGAGCAGGATCGCGTCGAGGCGGGCGAGCGCTGCGGTGGCGTCGGGATGGTCGAGGGCCTTGATCAGCTGCGTGGGAACCATCGAGCTGTACCGGCGGGGGCCCGGCACGGCGTCCACCGCCGCCGGCAGATCCGCAGGATCGAAACCGGCGGACACGTCGACGACGACGGGTTCGGTTCCGGAGAGCAGGCTGCGCAGCAGCACCTGCATGCCCGCGATGTGATGGGCGGGCAGGGCCAGGAGCCACGAGCCCGTCCCGCCCAGTCGGGCGTGGGTGGCGTCGCCGCTCGCGCGCAGCGCCTGCGCGGACAACATGGCACCCTTCGGGGTCCCGGTCGTGCCGGAGGTCGCGACCACCAGTCCCACACCGTCCGCGACGGGTTCACCGGGGCTCAGTGCTGCGGTGAGTCGGAGCGTCTCCCGCTCGTCCCCGGCGGGGACGGGGAGCAGCGCCGGTCCGTCACCGTCGAGCATGCGCTGCAGGGTGGGCAGCACGGAGCGGACGGCGGACCCGGCAGGGACGGGCAGGAGCTCGAGTGTGGTCACAGATCGTATTGTGTCGTGTCCCATCCGCCTGCCTCGAGCTGGCGGCGGACCCGGTCCACATCGTCGGGCGACGGCATGTTGTTGGTGATCTTGCTGATCAGGACCGCGATGTCGATGCGGTTGATCGACAGGTCACCGTCCTCGACCAAGGTGTCGGCGACCTGGGCGACCTCCTCGTCGGACAGGCGCCGCGCGAGCAGTGCGAACAGGGGTACGTAGTCCTGTTCCGGTACCCCTTCGGGGTAACCGGCGCGGAGCCACTCGACGATGGAAGCGAGAAACGGCGGGAGAGCCACCCGTCACTCCGATCAGAAGATGTCGATGCCGAACGTTCCGGCGAGGAAATCGGACGCCAGCAAGAGGATTCCCGCCAGGATCGCGCAGGCGACCACGGCGAAGCACAACACCGCGGCGGTCCGCGCCACGGGGTTCGGTATGCCGTCGCTGCCCCGACCGGCGTCGAGCGTGCGGACCCCCAGGGCGAACAGGGAGGGCAGGCCGGCGCCGAGCAGCAGGCCCACGAGAACGACCTGCCAGAGGGAATCGAGGGTGTGCGTCAACAGGTTCACAAGCGTCCTTCCCCGCTGACCGTTTCGGAGGCACCCGGCGCCGAGGCGAGCTTGTCGTCCCAGTCGGCGGTGACGTTGGAGGCGTCGACGGGCTGCCGGCGCGAGCGCAGCCACATGAACAGGGCCAGGGCGCACAGGATTGCGAACACGACGAGCACGCCGGACATGCCGCCGATGAGGTGGGCGAGCGCCCAGCAGATCGCTCCGACGACCGCGGCGCACGGCAGGGTGATGACCCACGCGACGACCATCCGTCGCGCCACCGACCAGCGCACCTCGGCGCCCTTGGTGCCCAGACCCGTTCCGAGGATCGACCCCGTGGCGACGTGCGTGGTCGACAGCGGCAGACCGAAATGGCTCGAGGTGAGGATGATGGCGGCCGACGACGACTCGGCGGCCAGGCCCTGCGGCGGGGCGATCTCGACGAGGCCCTTGCCCAGCGTGCGGATGATGCGCCAGCCACCGAGATAGGTGCCGAGTGCGATCGCGACGGCACAGGCGACCTTCACCCAGAACGGCATCTCGGTGTCGGCGGTGATGGTGCCGTGGGCGACGAGGGCCAGGAAGATCACGCCCATCGTCTTCTGCGCGTCGTTGGTGCCGTGCGCGAGGGACATCAGGGACGCCGTGCCGATCTGTCCCAGCCGGAAGCCGCGGTCGCGGTGCTCGGTGGCGACCGGTCGGGTCAGGCGGTGCATCGACCAGATGCCCACCGTGGACACCAGCGCCGCGATGACGGGCGCGAGCACGGCGGGAAGCAGGACCTTGCCCAGGACTCCGTCCCACACGACGCCCTGGACACCGATCGACGCCAGTGCAGCGCCGACGAGACCGCCGAACAGGGCGTGCGACGAACTGGACGGCAGACCGAACAGCCAGGTCGAGATGTTCCAGAGGATCGCTCCGACCAGACCGGCGAAGACGATGAGCAACAGATCGGTACCGCCGACGGTGTCGAGGTCGACGACACCCTTCGCGACGGTCGCGGCGACTTCCACGGACAGGAAGGCGCCGACGAGGTTGAGAGTCGCGGACAAAGTGACCGCGGTCTTGGGTTTGAGGGCGCCGGTGGCGATGGATGTCGCCATGGCATTGCCGGTGTCGTGGAAGCCGTTGGTGAAATCGAAAGCGAGGGCAGTGACGACCACCACCAGGAGCACGACGAACTCTGCGGTCACGTCTGTCGATTGTGGGGTAGCGGGCAGGTGAATGTACAGCGACGGGGATGTGAATTCTGCGTCTCGCCGTCACACCCGACCGGTTCTTTCGGACTCCGACCATGAGCGGAGTGCAGAGCAGACCGCACGGCTTGTGTGCAAGATCACCGGCGTCGCGCGACTGCCTCCGGCCGTGCCCGGGTATCTCCGTTCGTCAACGGAGGTCGCGCCGCAAGGGATGGTCCTCGGGGATCTGCACCAGGACGATCGGGATCCCTTCGGGATCCGCGATCCACAGCTCGCGCAGTCCCCACGGCTCCTGCTTCGCACCCCGGACGATGCGCACGCCCTTCAGCGCCAGTTCGGCCTCGGCGTCGTAGACGTCGCGCACCTGGAGCCACAGGGCGCCGTGGAACATTTCGTCGCTGTCGTCGGATCGGCCGTGCGCGGCGATCTCGATGAGCGACTGCCCCGCGAAGAAGACGGTTCCGCCGGGATACTCGCGGGCGATCGCCAGTCCCAGCGTCGAACCGTAGAACTCGAGGGCGGCCTCGGGGTCGCGCGGACGGAGGATGGTGCGGCTGCTGAGGATCTCCACGGTCACTGCTCCTCGGCCGGGCAGGCCTCGTGATGGCGGCGGCCGTGCGTGCGCCGCGATTCCTTCATCTCGGCCTCGAACAGATGGCGCCGGCCCTCCACGAGTTCGTCGCGCACCTGCTTCTCGAACGTGCGGAAGTCCGACCAGTAGCCGTCGTCGAACTCCTCGACGAGCTGGAAGGTCCAGCGACCCTCGGCGATGTTACGTCCGATGATCTCGGTGCCGAGCCGCTCGGCGATCTCGTCGTGCCCGGCCTCGCGGAACAACTCCTCGGCGTCGCCGGTGAGCAGATCGGCGCGGCCCATCAGCTGGTGGAAGGCATAGAGATGGCCTCGCGCCTGCTCGACGGTCTCGAGGGCCTCGGACAGTTTGCCGGTCGCTTTCACAGTGGCGTCGGAGACGCTTTCCGGGCGGGTGTGGGCGGTTCGCGGACTCTGGCGATCGGTCATGTCCCACAGTGTGCCCGAGAGCACACGGTTCGAACGTAACTGAACATATGTGTTTGACGAAGCTTTCGATGGGACATTACTGACGGCAACGGTGCCCATGACAGCGCCGGCCTGCCACAGCGGATCCGACGCAGCCGTTACCGCGGCTGCGCGGCACCGCCGACAACGAGTGAGGAGAACTGCCATGGCGACCGACTACGACGCTCCCCGCACCACCGACATCCTGGGCGGCGGTGGCACTGCCCTGGACGAGCTGGACATCAAGCCCACCGCGGCCGCCGACACCGACGAGGGCGAGATCCTCGAGACCCTCGACCTGCCCGGCGCCGACCTCTCGGCACTGTCGGCGGAGGAGCTCTCGGTGCAGGTCCTGCCGAAGCAGTCGGACGAGTTCACCTGCATGGGCTGCTTTCTCGTCCAGCACCACAGCCGTCGCGCGACGGGCGCCGGCGAGCAGGCCTACTGCCGCGACTGCGTCTGACCTTCCGTCGGACGACCCCTCCCTGCGCGGCGAACCGGACTTTGCACCTGCTGTAGCAGGGGCGAAGCCCGGTTCGTCGCGTCAGGATCAGTAGTAGTGCGGGTAGGGCGACCAGTCGGGCTCGCGCTTCTCGAGAAAAGCGTCGCGACCCTCGATCGCTTCGTCGGTCATGTAGGCCAGACGCGTGGCCTCGCCCGCGAACAACTGCTGACCGACGAGGCCGTCGTCCTGCAGGTTGAAGGCGTACTTGAGCATGCGCTGCGCCTGCGGCGACTTGCCGTTGATCTTCTGCGCCCACTCCAGCGCGACGTTCTCGAGCTCGTCGTGGTCGACGACCTTGTTCACCGCACCCATGTGGTGCATCTCCTCGGCCGTATAGGTGTCGCCGAGGAAGAAGATCTCCCGCGCGAACTTCTGGCCGACCATTTTGGCGAGGTAGGCGCTGCCGTAGCCCCCGTCGAAGCTGCCCACGTCGGCATCGGTCTGCTTGAAGCGGGCGTGCTCACGGGAGGCGAGCGTCAGGTCGCACGTGACGTGCAGGCTGTGACCGCCACCGGCGGCCCAGCCGTTGACCAGAGCGATGACGACCTTCGGCATGAACCGGATCAGCCGCTGGACCTCGAGGATGTGCAACCGGCCCGCGCGGGCCTTGTCGACGGTGTCGGCGGTCTCGCCGCTCGCGTACTGGTAGCCGCTACGGCCACGGATCCGCTGGTCGCCGCCGGAGCAGAACGCCCACCCGCCGTCCTTCGGGCTCGGGCCGTTGCCCGTGAGCAGCACGACGCCCACGTCGGAGGTGGTCCGCGCATGATCGAGCACGCGGTAGAGCTCGTCGACGGTGTGCGGACGGAAGGCGTTGCGCACCTCGGGACGATCGAACGCGACGCGGACCGTGCCCTGCGTGACGTGTCGGTGATAGGTGATGTCGGTGAGGTTCTCGAACCCGGGTACCGGGCGCCACAATTCTGGATCGAAGGTCACCTCGTCACCATAAAGGGCCGGACATCTCGGCGACGTGCGCTGCCGCCCGATAACGTGCACAACCATGACCGAGCAGACCGATCCCCGCGACGACTACGAACACCACGGCGGATTCCCGGTCTACGAACCGGTGAAGGCGGGGCCGAACTACGGTCGCCTCGTCGAGACCTTCCGGCGTCTGCAGGATCTGATGGTCTCCACGAACCCGCCGGACGAGGTCGTCGACCGCGCGATCGAGCAGACCGAAGCACTCGTCGGCCTGCTCGCCGAGCACGCCGTGCCCGAAGGCCGCTCGCCCGCCGGATTCAACGTCGACCTGCCCGGACGCGGCAGCGCGCTGCTGCTGCCGTGGACGATCGAGAAGTACGGACCGGACGGTGTCCGTGAGCGCGGCGTCTTCCGCCGCTACCACCTCGGAGGCAACGGGGCCGCGCACGGCGGCACGCTGCCACTGCTGTTCGACGACCTGTTCGGCATGGTCATCCACGCCAACGGCCGCCCGATCGCCCGCACCGCCTATCTCCACGTCGACTACCGCAGGATCACTCCGATCGAGACCGAACTCGTCGTCGACGGCTGGGTGGACCGCGTGGACGGTCGCAAGGCCTTCTGCAAGGCCGAACTGCGCGATGTCGACGGCAACCTCCTCGCCGACTGCGAGGCGCTGATGGTCCAGTTGCTGCCGGGCCAGCCGTGACCTCCCTGCAGCTCCCGTCCGCGCTGCCCCTCCCGTCCGCGGACGAGTTGCTCGACGGGGCAGTCGTCGTCTCGCTGCCCATGCGCGTCCGGTTCCGCGGCATCACCGAACGCGAGGTGCTGCTGCTGCGCGGACCCGCCGGGTGGGGCGAGTTCGGACCGTTCCCCGAATACGGCGACGACGAGGCGGCGCACTGGTTGCAGTCGGCGATCGAAGCCGCCTGGCAGGGCCATCCGGCTCCGCGCCGCTCCCGGATCGCGGTCAACGCGACCGTGCCCGCCATCGGCCCGGAGCGCGTCCCCGGGGTGCTCACCCGGTTCCCCGGCGCGCGCACCGCGAAGGTGAAGGTCGCCGAAACGGGCCAGGATCTCGCGCAGGATGTCGCTCGCGTCCGGGCCGTGCGCGAACACGTGCCCCACGTCCGGATCGACGCGAACGGCGGCTGGAGCGTGGACGCGGCCGTCCGCGCCCTCACGGCGTTCACCGCCGACGGTCCGCTCGAATACGCCGAGCAGCCGTGTGCGACCGTCCCCGAACTCGTCGAGGTGCGCCGGCGACTGCCCGGGGTGCGCATCGCGGCGGACGAGAGCATCCGCCGCGCCGAGGATCCCCTGCGGGTCGTGCGCGCCGGTGGAGCGGACGTCGCCGTCGTGAAGGTCTCGCCGCTCGGTGGGGTCCGACGCCTCGTCGCGCTCGCCGACGAACTCGCCGGGCACGGCGTCGAGGTGGTCGTCTCGAGCGCCCTCGACTCCGCGGTGGGGATCGCCACCGGTCTCGCGGCGGCAGCCGCCCTGCCCGACCTCCCGTACGCCTGCGGGCTGGGCACGGGTGGCTTCTTCGAAGCCGACGTCGCGCCGGCTCTGCACATGTCCGACGGAGCGCTCGATGTCGTCGCGGTCGAGCCCGAACCCGAGCGGCTCGACGCGCTGCGGGCCGATCCCGATCGAGTCGAGTGGTGGTGCGAGCGGGTGCGTCGGTGCCGTACGGTGCTCGCCGGACGCGGACTGTGACGACCTCGCCGGACGCGGACTGTGACGGCACGGAATCGTCGTATATCGTTCCCCGCGTCCCAACGGTCACAAGTGTCACATCTACGGAGGCAGTGAAAGTGGTTGCAGCTCTGGGCGATGCCCTCCTCGGCGCCGACAAGTTCCCGGCGGTCAAGGCAGACGTCGAAGCCCTGATCGATGCTGAGGTGTCGGACAAGAAGGGTGCGTCCGGTCTCGCCCTCAAGGGTGGCTACGCAGCAGTGAAGAAGGTCGGCCCGGGCATCGTGCCGGGTGCCGTCGAAGGTCTGCTGCCCGAATTCGTCGAGAAGCTCCAGCCGTTCTGGGTGGAGTACGCAGGCAACGGTTCGTTCGCGGACTTCCTGGTCGCCCGCGGCGAGGTCGTCGCCGACGCTCTCCTCGGCGTGACCGACGAGCGCATCGCCGGCACGTCGAAGTCCGGCGTCAAGAAGGTCTACGACTCGCTGCGCCCCTCGGCCAAGAAGCACGTCGTCGAGGCCCTGCCGCGCCTGGGTGATCTCATCCAGAAGCACGCCGGCTGAGCCGACACCAGCGACATCCGGACGTCGCGGTCCCGAACCGGTTCGCCGGTCGGTACCGCGACGTTCGTCGTTCGAGGGGGTCGTTCGAGGGGTCCGTCAGTAGACGGGCTCCCCGTACTTCCAGTAGCCGATGAAGGTCACCGCCGCACGGTCCCAGCCGCACTCGTGCACGAGATGGCGGCGCACGCCGGTCGCGAGCGACGACTCGCCCGCGACGAACGCGTGGGCCGAATCCGACGAGGGCGTCGACTCCCGCACCGCGTCGACGACGAGACTGCCCGGAACCGCCTCGCCATCCGTCCTGATCACCGGATGCACCCGCACGTTCTCGCCCGTCGGCAGATTCTGGGCGCTGAGATCGCCCGGGTGCGGAACCTCGACGAAGACCTCCACGGCCGCGAACGGGTCGAGGGCAAGAATCGAGTCGAGGACGCCGACCACGGCGGGCACCGCGCTCTCGTCGCCAACGAGCAGCCACGACCGTGCTTCGTCGAGGGGCAGGTTGCTGATGCCCTCGTCGAGGATGCCGATCTCGTCGCCGGGCTGTGCCCGCTCCGCCCACGCCGAAGCCGGACCCAGATCGCCGTGCGCCGCGAAATCGATCTCGATCTCTGAGGTCGGACCGAACAGCCCGGTGCCCGCAGGTCGCACACGGCGGAACGTGTAGTTCCGCAACACCGGACGCCGCTCCTCGGGCAGTTCCTGGTATTCGGGCCACCAACGGTCGTCGGTCGCGCCGGGAAGGGTCAGTTCCTGCTGATCCGGGGTGGGGAAGAACATGCGGAACCAGTGGTCGAAGCCCATCGGTGCGATCGAGTCGACGTCGTCGCCGCCCACGGTGATGCGCACGAAGGTCGGGCTGATGCGTTGGGCGGCGAGTACCTGCGCGCGCACCATCCGCCGCGACTCGGGCTTGAGATAGGGATTGCGCCGTGCGGTTCCGGTGCTCTTCGCCATACGGCCCTCCGAGGTTGCTCGGATGCCACCACTGACGACGTGCAGCATCCCGACGATCGTTCAGCGGAGCCTAACCTGTGTCGTCACCCGGGAGTGCCGGGCCGCTGCAGTCTCCGCACCGCGGGCGTCAGTCCCCATTCGGTCCGCCCCAACCGGCTCACCGCGCCGAGCGCGGCGAAGTCGGGGGCACCGTCCTCCGCCAGCACCTCCGGATCGACCGTCACGGCGAGGACGTCGCCCATCACGACGAACGAGTCGCCGATCTCGATCACACGGTGCAACCGGCACTCGATCGAGGCGGGTGCCTCCGCGACCCGCGGGGGCCGCACCCGCTCGCTCGGCTCGGCGTGCAACCCCACCTCGGTGAACTCGTCGATGTGGTGCGGGAACGCCGCCGACGAGGCGTTGACCTTCTCCATCAACGGCACGGTCGCGATGTTGATCACGAACTCGCCCGTCTGCTCGATGTTCCGCAGACTGTCCTTCCGGCCCACGGAGGTGAACTGCACGACCGGCGGGGCCGTACTCGCCACCGTGAAGAAGCTGTAGGGAGCGAGATTGAACACACCGTCCTCGGCCTCGGTGGACACCCACGCGATCGGTCTCGGCACGATTGTCGCGGTGAGAAGGCGGTAGAAGCGGCCGGGACTCGACTCGGCGGGATCGAAGACTGTGCGCACGGCCTCCATTCTGACCGCACCTGTACCCGGCCACACTTCCGGCGCAATTACCCTGGACTCCGTGAATCCGTCCACTGCCCAGGCCACTGCTGTCGTCGACGAACTCGCCCGGGGCGGTGTTCGGGACGTCGTGCTGTGCCCGGGCTCGCGCAACGCGCCGCTCGCCTTCGCGCTCCAGGCCGCCGACAGCGCAGGACGTCTGCGCCTGCACATGCGTATCGACGAGCGCACCGCCGGATTCCTCGCGATCGGCCTGGCCCTCGCATCGGGGCGTCCCGTCCCGGTCGTCATGACCTCCGGTACCGCCGTGGCCAACCTCGCGCCCGCCGTGCTCGAGGCGAACTACGCCCGCGTCCCGCTGGTCGTGCTCAGCGCCAATCGCCCCTACGAACTGCTCGGATCCGGTGCGAACCAAACCGTCGAACAGCTCGGGTTGTTCGGCAGCCAGGTGCGCGCCACCATCAGTCTCGGCCTCGCCGAAGGCATCGAGCAGAACAGCCAGTGGCGTTCGGCTGTCTCCCGCGTTCTCGCTGCCGCCCGCGGAACCCGATCGGGCAACGCCGGCCCGGTCCACTTCGACATCCCGCTGCGCGAACCGCTCGTGCCCGAGCTCGACGCGAAGGGCCCGGTGCCCGAGGGCCGCCCCGACGGCAATGCCTGGACCACCACGGTGAACGCCACCCTCGACGTCCCGCTCGAGATCGACCTGACCCCCGACACGATCGTCGTCTCCGGTCACGGTTCCGCCCACCGCCCCGAATTGTCCGGGCTGCCGACCGTCGCCGAACCCACCGCACCGTTGCACGGCATCCCGGTGCATCCGATGGCGCTGCCGCACCTGAAGCCGCGCCAGGCGATCATCACCGGACGGCCCACGCTGCACCGGCCGGTGTCGAACCTGCTCGCCGACCCCGCCGTCACCGTGTACGCGCTGACCACCGGCCCGCGCTGGCCCGACGTGTCGGGCAACGTCATCGCGACAGGCACCCGCGCCGTGGTGTCGGGAACACCCGACGAGGCGTGGCTCGAACGATGCCGCCAGCTGTCGGCACACACCGACAAGGCCGTGCGCGCCCAGCTCGACGGGCATCCGAAGGCCACCGGACTGCACGTCGCGGCGGTCGTGACGGACTCGCTGAAGCCCTGCGACCAGCTGCTGCTCGGGGCGTCGAACCCGGTGCGCGACGCGGCGCTCGTGAGCTACCCGAAACCCGACGTGAAGGTGCTGTCCAACCGGGGTGTCGCCGGGATCGACGGTACGGTCTCCACCGCCGTCGGTGCCGCACTCGCCTACGAGCAGGGACGGACCGTCGCGCTGCTCGGCGACCTGACCTTCCTGCACGACGCGTCGGGCCTGCTCATCGGGCCGTCGGAGCCGCGGCCGCAGAACCTCACCATCGTCGTCGCGAACGACGACGGCGGCGGAATCTTCGAATTGCTCGAACAGGGCGACCCGCAGTACGCGGGTGTTTTCGAGCGTGTCTTCGGCACCCCGCACGGTATGGACCTCGCGGCACTGTGTGCGGCCTACCGCGTCCCGCACGAGCTGGTGGATCTGCAGGGACTCGCGCTCGCCCTCTCGAACGACACGGCGCCGCCCGCGGGCATCCGTGTGGTCGAGGTCACCACCGATCGGGCCGGGCTGCGCGAATTGCACGCGGCGGTGCGGGCGCAGCTGTGAGCGGACCCGAGCGCGCGCGACGCGCGGTTCTGATGGTCGCGGCGGCGATTTCCGCCCTCGCGGTGATCCTGTTGCTCGGCGCCCTCCGCAACGACCTCACCATCCGCTCCGACACGGGCACGGCCGTCGCGGAGGTGCTCTCGGCCGGCTCCGTGCGGTCCGCCGTGAGTTTCGTCACTCCTGACGGTGTGACGCACAATCCGGAGCTCGGCGTTCTGTACCCGACGGGGCTGACCACCGGGCAGCGGATCGCCGTCGAGTACGCCCGGAGTGATCCCGATCTCGTTCGTGTGACCGGTCGCGACGCCCGCGTCGCCCTGATCCCGACCGGATCGGTGATCGTCGTCACATGGTTGATCGCCACGCCGGTGCTGATCTGGCTGCGGCGGAGGGCGACCGCCGCACCCGCTGTCGCTCCCGACGTGAAGGATCGACAGCTGCAGGTGTGACGAACGAAACGTTCGTCGCGACTTCGTCCATCGGTCACCGAGCTCGCACCTGCTCGACTCGCAGGCTCGCCACGCTGTCGGCGTGCGAGTAGCCATCGTCGCGGAATCCTTCCTCCCGAACGTCAACGGCGTCACCAACTCGGTGCTCCGCGTCCTCGAGCACCTCGACCGCACCGGACACGACGCGTTGGTCGTCGCGCCCGACACGGTCGCAGGCAGGCCACCCGCTCCGTCCGACCATCACGGGACACCCGTCCACCGCGTACCGGCGGTGCGCGTACCGAGGATCAGCTCCCTCCCGGTGGGCGTGCCCGGCCCGGAACTCCTTCCGGTGCTGCGCACTTTCGCGCCGGACGTGGTGCACCTCGCGTCCCCGTTCGTGCTCGGTGCCGGCGGTCTCGCCGCCGCGGGACGCCTCGACATTCCGACGGTCGCGATCTATCAGACGGACGTGGCCGGATTCGCCTCCAGCTACGGGCTCGGCCTCGCCGCGCGTGCGTCCTGGCGGTGGACTCGGCGCCTGCACCGCGGCTGCGATCTCACCCTCGCTCCCTCGACCTCCGCCGTGGACGACCTCGTGGCCCACGGCATCCCGCGCGTGCGGCGCTGGTCGCGGGGCGTCGACACCGACCGCTTCGCGCCGTCCCGGCGGGACGAGGACCTGCGCTCCTGCTGGTCGCCGGACGGCCGTCCGATCGTCGGTTTCGTGGGACGCCTCGCGCCCGAGAAGCACGTCGAGCGGCTCGCGATCCTCGCCCACGACCCGCGGCTGCAGCTCGTCGTCGTCGGCGACGGTCCCGAACGGTCGCGGCTCGAACGTCAGCTGCCGTCGGCCGTGTTCACCGGGCAGCTGGGGGGCGAGGAACTGGCCCGCGCCCACGCGAGCCTCGACGTCTTCGTCCATCCCGGCGAACACGAGACCTTCTGCCAGGCCGTGCAGGAAGCCCTGGCGAGCGGGGTCCCGGCGATCGTGCCGGACGCGGGCGGACCACGCGACCTCGTCGCCCACTGCCGCAACGGTTACCGCTTGCCGGTGGACCGCTTCGTCGAATTGCTGCCCCGAGCCGTCGATGCGCTGCTCGCTCCTGGGGTCCGGGACGAGTTCGGTGGTGCGGCACGCAGTGGAGTGCTCGGCCGCACCTGGCCCGTGCTGTGCGACGAGTTGTTCGCCCATTACCGGCGGGTGCAGGGCCTTCCCGCGCACGCGCTCCGCCGCGCCGCATGAGCGCCGGCGTCCACTAGGGGAGCGGGTAACGTTTCGGCCGTGGCAACAACTCACGGATCACGCGCGTCGCTCGACAAGGACCCGCGTGAGGTCGCGTCCATGTTCGACGGGGTCGCTGCACGCTACGACCTGACCAACACCGTCCTGTCGTTCGGGCAGGACCGCGGGTGGCGTCGCGCGACCCGTGCGGCTCTCGACCTGAAGCCCGGCGAGCGGGTGCTCGACCTGGCCGCCGGCACCGGGGTCTCCACCGTCGAACTCGGACGGTCCGGCGCGTGGGTCGTCGCCACCGACTTCTCCAAGGGCATGCTGCACGCCGGTGAGTTCCGCAACGTCCCGATGGTCGCAGGCGACGCGATGAAACTGCCGTTCGCCGACGCGGTCTTCGACGCCGCGACCATCTCCTTCGGCCTGCGCAACGTCGCCGACCCGGACGAGGGACTGCGCGAGATCGCCCGGGTGGTCAAGCCGGGTGGACGCCTCGTGGTGTGCGAGTTCTCCACACCCGTGCGGGAACCGCTACGCACCGTCTACATGGAGTACCTGATGCGGACGCTGCCGCGGGTCGCGCGGGCGGTCAGCAGCAATCCCGACGCCTACGTCTACCTCGCCGAATCGATCCGGGCCTGGCCCGATCAAGAGCAGCTCGCCCGGCGCATCGAGGCCGCGGGCTGGAGCGACGTGAAGTGGCGCAATCTCACGGGGGGCATCACCGCCCTGCACCGCGCGGTACGCAAGTAGCCGGGCGCATCGGCACCGTGCGGTACGCAAGTAGCCGGGCGCATCGGCACCGCGCGGTACGCAAATTGCCGCGCGGCGCTGTATCGGCGCTCAGGAGAAGAGCGGCTGCCGATCCCAGCGCATCGAGAGATGACCGCTCGTCCGCCACACCCGGGCCACGAAGTCGGCGTCCTCGTCGGTGACGAGATTGCCCATCACCCGCACCGCGACCGACATCATCGTCCGCGACCGCATCGCGATCGGGCCGGTCGCCGGCAGGAACTTCGGGATCGTGAGCAGGCTCGCGAGGCGACGCGCGGTGGAGAACGCCCGGCCGTAGTGGGAGCGCAGCGTCGCCGGCCACAGGTCGGTGAGGTCGTCGGAGTCGAGCAGCCCGGCGAGCAACCGACCGCCTTCGAGTCCGTAGTCGATGCCCTCGCCGTTGAGCGGATTGACGCACGCCGCGGCGTCGCCGATCAGCGCCCAGTTCCTGCCCGCGACCCCCGACACGGCTCCGCCCATGGGCAGCAGCGCCGACGCCACACGCGTCACCTCGCCGAGTTCCCATTCCGTGCGGCGCTGCCGCGCGTAGAGGTCGATGAGATGCCGCAGCGATCCGCTCGCCGGTCGCGAGGCGGTCGCGAGGGTCCCCACTCCCAGGTTCACCTCGCCGGTGCCGAGCGGGAACACCCAGCCGTAGCCCGGCTGGACGGCCCCCGCGTCGTCGCGCAGTTCGAGGTGCGAGGTGATCCACGGATCGTCGCTGCGCGGGGAGGTGGCGTAGGCCCGCGCGGCCACGCCGTAGGTGGTGTCGCGGTGCCAGCGACGACCGAGCACCTTGCCGAGGGGAGAACGCACCCCGTCGGCGACGATCACCGTGCGGCAGCGGACGGTCCGCGGTCCGTCGGCGGTGCGGAAGATCACGGCCGAGACCCGGTCGCCGTCGCGTTCGACGTCGACGGCCTTCGTTCCGTCCACGGCGCGGGCACCCGAGTCGAGCGCGGCCTGCCGGATCCGGGCGTCGAGTTCGGTGCGCGGCACGGCGCTGCCCACGACCGGGAACGACGAGTCGGGCCAGGGGAGTTCGAAGCGGCCACCGAAGCCCTCGAGACGCAGACCGCGGTTGACGGTGCGGGTGCGCAGCCAGTCGCCGAGGCCGAGTTCGTCGAGTTCGGCGACGGCACGCGGGGTCAGTCCGTCACCGCAGGTCTTGTCGCGAGGGAAGGTCGCGGCATCGACGAGCAACACCTCGCGACCGGCGCGGGCAGCCCACGCGGCGGCGGCGGAACCGGCTGGACCGGCACCGACGACGAGAACATCGGTACTGTCGGGAACGCAGGACTGGGATTGCCGCGGATCTCGCGCGGAGTGTTCGGCCACCACCGCTCCATCTTCTCAGGCCGCGATCGGCCGCCTCGACGAGGTGGATCGGGGAACGAACGGCTAGGTTCACTACGGTGAAGTCGAGGCGACAGAACAGGATGGGTACGTCATCGTGAGCACTGAGGGGGCGGCTCGGACCGCTGGTTCGGCCGATGCGGCGCCGAGCACCGTCGTGGCCGGTGTGGAACTCGGCGATCCGGTCCTCGCCGCGACAGTCGGGGACGGCCTCGCGAGCGTCGAGAAACTCCTGGTCGAGGAACTGTCCGACGGTGAGGACTTCCTGACGGAGGCCGCACTGCACCTTGCTAAGGCGGGTGGCAAGCGGTTCCGGCCGCTGTTCACTATCCTCACCGCGCAGCTCGGGCCGAAGCCCACCGATCCCGCCGTGGTGACGGCGGCGACCGTCGTCGAGCTCGTGCACCTCGCGACGCTCTATCACGACGACGTGATGGACGAGGCGACGATGCGTCGCGGCGCCCCGAGCGCCAACGTGCGCTGGGGCAACAGCGTCGCGATCCTCGCCGGCGACTATCTGTTCGCGCACGCCTCGCGGTTGGTGTCGACGCTGGGTCCGTCGGCCGTGCAGATCATCGCGGAGACGTTCGCCGAGCTGGTCACCGGTCAGATGCGCGAAACCATCGGTGTGCGTACCAACGACGACCCGGTCGAGCACTACCTGCGGGTGATCTGGGAGAAGACCGGTTCGCTGATCGCCGCCAGCGGTCGCTTCGGCGGTACGTTCTCGGGCGCTGATCCGGAACATGTAGAGCGTCTCGAACGGCTCGGCGACGCCGTCGGCACCGCTTTCCAGATCGTCGACGACATCATCGACATCGCGTCCGACACCACGGAGTCGGGCAAGACCCCCGGAACCGATCTCCGCGAGGGTGTGTACACCCTGCCGGTGCTCTACGCGCTGCGGGAGACCGGACCGGAGGCGGATCGTCTGCGTGAACTGCTCGTCGGTCCCATCGAGGACGAAGCACACGTCGCGGAGGCGCTCGAACTGCTCGTCCGCTCGCCGGGGATGGATGCGGCGAAGGCGACTCTCGCGACCTACGCCGCCCGCGCTCACGCCGAACTCGATGCCCTGCCGCAGGGGTCGGCGAACGAGGCGCTGCGTCGCCTCGTGGACTTCACCGTCGCCCGCGTCGGCTGACGGACCGTCGTGTCGTCCCGCCCCGGTCGGGGCGGGAACCGCGCCGTTCGCTCGTTCGTTGGACGAATGAGTGGGAAATCGTGGTGCGGAAGGGGTGCGACGTGCACGGATACTCGAACCGTCTCAAGACGGCCGGTCTGTTGATCGGAATGTCCGCGCTGATCGTGTTCGTCGGAGCGTTGTTCGGCAATTCGACGATCCTGCTGATATCGATCGTGCTCGCCGTCGGCATGAACGGCTACGCGTACTTCAACAGCGACAAGCTCGCCCTGCGGGCGATGCACGCCCAGCCGGTCACCGAGGTGCAGGCACCGGCGATGTACCGGATCGTGCGTGAACTCGCGACCGCGGCGCACCAGCCCATGCCGCGGCTCTACATCAGCCCCACCAACGCCCCCAACGCGTTCGCCACGGGTCGTAACCCGCGAAACGCCGCCGTGTGCTGCACGACGGGCATCCTGGAGATCCTGAACGAACGGGAACTGCGCGCGGTGCTCGGCCACGAACTCGCCCACGTCTACAACCGCGACATCCTCATCTCGTCGGTCGCCGGCGCGATGGCTGCCGTCATCTCGGGCCTGGCGAACTTCGCGTTCTTCGCCTCGGCCTTCGGCAACCGGGAGGGTGGCGCGAACCCACTGGCGCTGCTGCTGGTTTCCCTGCTCGGCCCCATCGCGGCGTCGGTCGTCAAACTCGCTGTGTCGAGGTCGCGCGAGTACCAGGCCGACCAGTCCGGTGCCGAGCTCACCGGCGACCCGCTGGCCCTCGCGTCGGCGCTGCGCAAGCTCGCTCTCGGCACGCAGGCCGCGCCGCTGCCACCCGAACCGAAACTCGCGGCCCAGTCGCACCTGATGATCGCCAACCCGTTCCGGGCGGGCGACAAGATGAGCCGGCTGTTCTCGACGCACCCGCCGATGGCCGACCGCATCGAACGGCTCGAGCGCATGGCCGGGATCCGCTGACCGGACGGCACCCCACAGACGACATCCCAGACGACTCCGCCCGCGACGACGGTCGCGGGCGGAGTCGTAGGAGAGGGCGTCGTCGGCAGTGGTCGACGTACTAGCGGTAGTTGACGAACTGCAGGGCGATGTCGAGGTCGGCGTTCTTGAGCAGCGAGATGACGGCCTGCAGGTCGTCGCGCTTCTTGCTGCTCACGCGCAGCTCCTCGCCCTGGATCTGCGCCTTGACGCCCTTCGGGCCCTCGTCACGGATGAGCTTGGAGATCTTCTTGGCATTCTCCTGGCTGATGCCCTGCACCAGCGTGCCGGTGATCTTGTAGACCTTGCCGGACTGCGTCGGCTCGCCGGCGTCGAAGGACTTGAGGGACAGGTCGCGGCGGATCAGCTTCTCCTTGAAGACCTCGAGCGCGGCGAGCGCGCGGTCCTCGGTCTCGGCCGAGATCGTGATGGCCTCGTCGCCCGACCACTCGATGTGCGCCCCGGTGTTCCGGAAATCGAAGCGGTTGGCGATCTCCTTCGCCGCCTGGTTCAGCGCGTTGTCCACTTCCTGGCGGTCGACCTTGCTCACCACATCGAACGACGAATCAGCCACGTCTCACTCCACTTCGGGGTCGGTCTGTAAGGGTTCTGTCCACCCGACGCTATCGGGTCGCGCGGAGCTGTGACCACTCGGTTTGCGTTTCGGGGGGGTATGCGTTGTATTCTTCCAAACGCATCGAGGACGCGGTCCCGATCGCACCCCGGCAGGTTGCCCGAGCGGCCAATGGGAGCGGACTGTAAATCCGTCGGCTTACGCCTACGTAGGTTCGAATCCTACACCTGCCACCGGAACGGCCCCGGTTCTTCGGAACCGGGGCTTTTCTGCATTCCGGGGCCCTTCGGTGCGGGCTCCGGAGTGTGGGTCCTGCTCTCCCCGAGGTTCCGGGCGGCTCGGCACGCGGTGCCGTTCCGCCTCGCGCCCGATGCCTCCCGCCGGCCCGCCGCGCGCGTATGTGTGGGCACGGGTGGGTGCGGGTGGGCAGAGCTCGGAGAGGAGCGGCGTTTATGCGCCTCTACCAGCGGATTTTGCACCAGGACCGAGTGTGTGTAATCTTTTGGAGGCCGCAGCGAGCAGAGATGCTCCGGAGGCCACGCCCCCTTAGCTCAGTCGGCAGAGCGTTTCCATGGTAAGGAAAAGGTCGACGGTTCGATTCCGTCAGGGGGCTCGCTGGATTGAGGTGCCGCCTTCGTAGCGACACTCGGCACCGAGGCGGTGTAGCTCAGTTGGTAGAGCAAACGACTCATAATCGTTGCGTCGCCGGTTCAAGTCCGGTCACCGCTACCAAAAGTTCATTGATCCACCCTGATCGATACTGATCGGATTGACGCGAAAGAAGGCATCCCGTGGCCTCCTCTACTGACGTTCGGCCGAAGATCACCTTGGCCTGCGAGGTGTGCAAGCACCGCAACTACATCACGAAGAAGAACCGTCGCAACGACCCCGACCGGCTCGAGCTGAAGAAGTTCTGCCCGAACTGCGGTACGCACCAGTCGCACCGCGAGTCCAAGTAGCCGGTCGCAACGACGTCGACGCATAAGGTCTCCGCAATACCGACCGTGCCAGTTGGCGTCGTCGGAATTGCGGAGGTTTTGCGTATGACGAACATACTCGAGAACCAGGAATCGGTGGACGCGACCGAACAGGCCGGGATCCCGTTCGATGCCGCCGCGCACGCCAAGTCCATGGTCGGTCACAACTACCGGGTGGGCGACTACTACGAGGTCGGTCGCGAGAAGATCCGCGAGTACGCCCGTGCCGTGCGCGATTCGCATCCGGCCCATCACGACGACGACGCAGCCCGGGGGCTGGGATATGACGGAGTGATCGCGCCGCTGACCTTCGTCTCGATCGTCGGCATGATCGCGCAGCGCAAGCTGTTCGAAGAGGTCGTCACCGGCTACGACCTGAGCCAGATCATGCAGACCGACCAGCGGATGGTCTACCACCGCCCGATCCAGGCCGGCGACAGGCTGTTCTGCGACGTCTACCTCGACGATTTCCGGCAAGCTGCCGGCAGCGACATCATCACCACCAAGAACGTGATCACGGATCAGTACGACAATCTCGTGCTCACCTCCTGGACGACGCTCGTCGCCCGTTCCGGTGGCGAGGTCGACGACAACATCGCGCACGCGGTCAAGGATGTGGTGATGCACAGTGACACTCCGTAGCTTCGCGGATGTCGCGGTAGGGGACGAGCTTCCGTCGAAGGTCGTCACGCTCACGCGCGGAAATCTGGTCAACTATGCAGGTGTGTCGGGTGATCCCAACCCGATCCACTGGAGCGACAAGGTGGCCGAACTGGCCGGCTTGCGCGACGTCGTCGGGCACGGCATGCTCTCGATGGGCATCGCGGCCGGCTTCGTCACGGAGTGGCTGGGAGACCCCGGCGCGGTGACCGAATACAATGTTCGGTTCACCAGTCCGGTATATGTGGAGGCCGACAAGGCCGCCGAGATCGAGTTCACCGGCAAGATCAAGTCGGTGGACGCGGAGAGCAAGACAGCAGTGGTCGCTATCGTGGCGAAGTCCGACGGTCGTAAGATCTTCGGTCGCGCTACGGCAACGGTCCGTTTGGCCTGACGGCCGAGCGGATTGGGTTTGTCCCGGGGCAATGCAGTACACTTAGGCTTCTGGGATCGCATAGCAGCGCGCTGCTCTACGAAGGCCGTAACGGCCCGACGGGGTAGCGCGCGTGTCATGTGGTCGCAGATGGGTCGGTTCCGGACACTCGCTTCGTACGAGTGTGGATGTCCGACCAGAGGGGCGTAGCTCAATTGGCAGAGCAGCGGTCTCCAAAACCGCAGGTTGCAGGTTCAAGTCCTGTCGCCCCTGCCCCCGGACTGCCAGCGACCGAGAGGAACGATGTGAGCGAGGAGCGCGGTCAGCGCCACAGCGGCACCGCAGGGAACATTCCCGGCGACGCTGGAACGGCTACCGGCGCGACCCCCGACGGTTCTTCCGCGGCTGCTCGGCCGACCGGCAAGCGGGCCACCCGTCGTGGTGCAGCCGATCCCTCGGCATCCACGACGAGTGCGGTGTCCATGAAGAAGACGTCGCGTTCGGCCACGGCCGTGAGCGATCGTCCCGCCGCGAAGTCCGAGAACATCTTCAAGCGACTCGTGCGCTTCTTCCGTGAGGTCATCGCCGAGCTCCGCAAGGTGATCTGGCCCAACCGCAAGCAGTTGACCACCTACACGCTCGTGGTCCTTGCGTTCGTGACCGTCATGACGGCGTTCATCTTCGGATTGGATCTGGCGTTCGTACAGGGCGTCAGCTGGTTGTTCGGTTAGCGCCTGTCCGCGCGAGACGAAAAATGTGATCGACGAGAGGAAAGTGCCCGGTGAGCACCCCCGAGAACGACTCGTACGAGGCTTCGGCCGAGGAGCACGTTTCGGACGAGGCCTTGGTTGACGACGTGACGGCCGAGTCGGCGGATGCGGACACCGAGGTCTCCGAGTCCGACGCTGCTGTCGAGTCCGGCACCGATGCCGAGACCGATGTCGAGGTCTCCGACGCAGCGGAGGGCACCGACGACGCCGCCGCCGAAGAGGACGAGGTCGACCCGGCCGAGGCCCTCGAGAAGCAACTGCGGCGCGAGCCCGGCGACTGGTACGTCGTGCACTCCTACGCCGGCTACGAGAACAAGGTCAAGACCAACCTCGAAACCCGCGTCCAGAACCTCGACCTCACCGAGTACATCTTCCAGGTCGAGGTGCCGACCGAAGAGGTCACCGAGATCAAGAACGGTCAGCGCAAGCAGGTCAACCGCAAGGTCCTGCCCGGCTACATCCTCGTCCGGATGGAACTCAACGACGAGTCGTGGGGCGCCGTCCGGAACACCCCCGGCGTGACCGGCTTCGTCGGAGCCACGTCGCGTCCGTCGCCGCTGACGATCAAGGAGGTCGTGAAGTTCCTCCTCCCGCAGCAGGCGAAGAAGAAGCCGGCGGCCGGTGCTTCGACCGCAGGCGAGCAGGCTCCCGCCGCCGCTGCGAAGCCCGCCATCGAGGTGGACTTCGAGGTCGGCGAGTCGGTCACCGTGATGGACGGCCCGTTCGCGACGCTGCCCGCCTCCATCAGTGAGGTCAACGCCGAGCAGCAGAAGCTCAAGGTCCTGGTGTCGATCTTCGGCCGTGAGACTCCCGTGGAGTTGTCGTTCAACCAGGTGTCGAAGATCTGACGATCCCCAGGATCCGACGGCGCCGGCATCCGGCGCGCACAAGCTTGCAGTAGCAGTACGCAAGAACCACACCGAGCACGAAACTAGGAATAGAGATGCCCCCCAAGAAGAAGAAGATCGCCGGGCTCATCAAGCTCCAGATCCAGGCCGGCCAGGCCAACCCGGCTCCGCCGGTCGGCCCCGCGCTGGGTCAGCACGGCGTCAACATCATGGAGTTCTGCAAGGCGTACAACGCGGCGACCGAGTCGCAGCGTGGCAACGTCGTGCCGGTCGAGATCACGGTCTACGAGGACCGTTCGTTCGACTTCAAGCTGAAGACTCCGCCGGCCGCGAAGCTCCTGCTCAAGGCCGCAGGCGTGCAGAAGGGCTCCGGCGAGCCGCACAAGACCAAGGTCGCCAAGGTGACCATGGATCAGGTGCGCGAGATCGCCAAGACCAAGCAGGAAGACCTGAACGCCAACGACATCGAGGCTGCCGCGAAGATCATCGCCGGCACCGCTCGGTCGATGGGCATCACGGTCGAGGGCTGAGCCCCTCGCTGTTCCGGGGCTCCGTCCCCGGGCTTGCATAGCACTCGTGGGAGGGCCGGCCAGGCCCGCTACCACGCCCGAACCATTCACCTGCCGGTGAGAAGTTAGGAAAGAACATGGCAAAGCGCAGCAAGGCATACCTCGCCGCGGCCGAGAAGATCGACTCGGACAACCTGTACAGCCCCCTCGCAGCTGCGAAGCTCGCGAAGGAGACCAGCTCGAAGAACTACGACGCCACCGTCGAGGTCGCCATGCGACTCGGTGTGGATCCCCGCAAGGCGGACCAGATGGTGCGCGGCACGGTCAACCTGCCGCACGGCACGGGTAAGACCGCTCGCGTCATCGTCTTCGCGGTGGGCGAGAAGGCTGCCGAGGCCGAGGCCGCAGGTGCCGACGTCGTGGGCGCCGAGGATCTGATCGAGCGCATCCAGGGCGGCTGGCTGGACTTCGACGCCGCGATCGCGACCCCCGACCAGATGGCGAAGGTCGGTCGTATCGCCCGCATCCTCGGTCCCCGTGGTCTGATGCCGAACCCGAAGACGGGCACGGTCACCCCGGACGTCGCGAAGGCCGTCACCGACATCAAGGGTGGCAAGATCAGCTTCCGCGTCGACAAGAACGCCAACCTGCACTTCGTGATCGGCAAGGCCTCGTTCGACGAGACCAAGCTGGTCGAGAACTACGCTGCTGCTCTGGACGAGGTGCTCCGCGCCAAGCCGTCCAGCGCGAAGGGCCGCTACATCAAGAAGGTCACGATCGCTACGACCACCGGCCCGGGCATCCCGGTGGATCCGCAGCGCACCCGCAACCTCCTCGAGACCGCGGAGTAATTCGCACTGCACGCAGTGGATGTGCGTCCTGAAGCGGCCGGTACAGCATCGCTGTGCCGGCCGTTTTGCATCTCGTGCACATCGTCCGCTACAGTGGTGGGGTAGTTCGGCGTGCGCCGATCTTCACCCCGATCATGTTCTACCCAAGACCGTTGGTCACCGAATCCGCGTGCGGATCGGTTGAAGGTCCGGAGTTGTCCGGCGGCCCACGCAGGAGGACGAGGTTAGGGGAGATACGAACCGCGATGTGCCTTCCGGGTGCATTCGAGTTCCTCCTCCTTGTATGCCCCGTGTGCCCTGCGCCGGGGCGTTCGTCGTTTTCCGGTCCCGGCGGTCGTCCGGTGGGGCGTCCCACTCGGGACACCGGGAAAACGACTGTTACTGAGAGGAGGCGAAGTATGGCAAAGCCCGAGAAGGTTTCCGCAGTTGCGGAGATCACCGAGCAGTTCAAGACCTCCACCGCTGCCGTGATCACGGAATATCGTGGTCTGTCGGTGGGAAGTCTGACCGAGCTGCGTCGCGCTCTCGGAGAGGGTGCCACCTACTCCGTCGCCAAGAACACCCTGGTCAAGCGTGCCGCCGCTGAGGCGGGCGTCGAGGGTCTCGACGATCTGTTCGTCGGTCCGACCGCCATCGCGTTCGTCAAGGGCGAAGCGGTGGATGCTGCGAAGGCTCTGAAGAACTTCGCGAAGGACAACAAGGCTCTCGTCATCAAGGGCGGCTACATGGACGGCGCTGCGCTGTCCGTGGAGCAGGTCAACCAGATCGCGGACCTCGAGTCCCGCGAGGTGCTGTTGGCCAAGCTCGCCGGCGCGATGAAGGGCAACTTGGCAAAGGCCGCAGGCCTGTTCAACGCCCCCGCTTCGCAGGTGGCCCGCCTCGCGGCCGCTCTGCAGGAGAAGAAGGCGGGCGAAGAAGCCGCCTGACGCTGATCCGCATCACTGCGAATCTGCATCACCGCGAAAGATACATCCACGCGTGCTCCGGCACGCACCATCCCATCCGGTCGCGGATCAGCGACATGGGACTTATCAGGAAGGACCGCCACCATGGCGAAGCTCACCACCGAAGAGCTGCTCGACGCGTTCAAGGAACTGACCCTGCTCGAGCTCTCGGAGTTCGTCAAGGCATTCGAGGAGACCTTCGAGGTCACCGCTGCTGCTCCGGTTGCCGTCGCTGCCGCCGGTGCTCCGGCCGCTGCTGCCGAGGCCGAGTCCGAGCAGGACGAGTTCGACGTCATCCTCGAGGGTGCCGGCGAGAAGAAGATCCAGGTCATCAAGGTCGTTCGCGAGATCGTCTCCGGCCTGGGCCTGAAGGAAGCCAAGGACCTCGTCGAGGGTGCTCCGAAGCCGATCCTCGAGAAGGTCGCCAAGGATGCTGCCGACGCTGCCAAGGCCAAGCTCGAAGAGGCCGGCGCCAAGGTCACCGTCAAGTAAGACGGTTTCCGAACTTTCCGTCGAGCGTTCCGACGCTCTCCGGAACGGTTCCGCACAGGGCCGTTTCCGCGAATTCATTTCGCGGAAACGGCCCTTCTGCATCTCGGGCATGAATGCCGAGTGATATGTCCGTTATCGGCAGAAATCGACATCTACGCCGTGTTCATGCAGGTCATGGCGTAAGTCGAGATACGCGTACCCCCTTGTACAACGTCCTTACTCATGAGTAGGATCGCGTGTCACAGGTACCACTATCCATGCGATAGAGTGGCCCAACCCACACGGGGGCGACGGTATCGGACAGCGGAGGTGATCGTGGGAGTCGAGGTTTCCGTCGAGGGACTGACCAAGTCCTTCGGCTCGCAACGTATCTGGCAGGACGTGACGTTGACGTTGCCGGCCGGTGAGGTGTCCGCGTTGCTCGGGCCGTCGGGTACCGGTAAGTCGGTGTTCCTCAAGTCGTTGATCGGTCTGCTGCGCCCGGAGGAGGGCTCGATCGTCATCGACGGCACCGACATCCTGCAGTGCTCCTCGAAGGAGCTCTACGAGATCCGCAAGTTGTTCGGGGTGCTGTTCCAGGACGGTGCGTTGTTCGGGTCGATGAACCTCTACGACAATGTCGCCTTCCCGTTGCGTGAGCACACCCGCAAGTCCGAGTCGGAGATCCGGCAGATCGTGATGAGCAAGCTCGAGCTCGTCGGTCTGCTCGGCGCCGAGGACAAGTTGCCCGGGGAGATCTCCGGGGGGATGCGGAAGCGCGCCGGTCTGGCGCGGGCGTTGGTGTTGGATCCGGAGATCATTCTGGTGGACGAGCCGGATTCGGGTCTCGATCCGGTGCGCACGACCTATATTTCGCAGACGTTGATCGATATCAATGCGGAGATCGATGCGACGATCCTGATCGTGTCGCACAACATCAATCTGGCGCGCACGGTGCCGGACAACATCGGGATGTTGTTCCGCCGGCAGTTGGTGATGTTCGGTCCGCGTGAGGTGTTGCTGACTTCGGATGAGCCGGTGGTCAAGCAGTTCCTCAACGGCACGATGATCGGTCCGATCGGGATGTCGGAGGAGAAGGACGAGGCGACGATGGCGCACGAGCAGGCGCTCGTCGAGGCGGGTCATCATGCCGGTGGTGTGGACGACGTCGAGGGGATCGTGCCGCAGATGCAGGCGACTCCGGGGATGCCGGAGCGGCAGGCGGTGGCGCGTCGGCAGGAGCGGGTGCGGTCGATCCTGCACAACCTGCCCCCGGCCGCCCAGAGCGCCATCCTCGAGTCGCTCGATCACAACGGCGCGCCCCACACAGCCCGGGGCTATGCCGACGACGACACCCAGATCATTCCCGCCTATACCGGAGAGAGATACGAGCAGCAGGCCCAGCAGTAGCACCAGCCGCAGCAGTGGTACAGCGTCAGCAGTGGTACAGCCGCAGGCTGGAGAAGTAGGAGAGTAGATGGGGGCGGGCAGCTCGCTCGTGCGGCCGGTTCACGGCGCACTCACCCAGGCCGGCAACATCGTCGAACTGTTCGTCGACGTCGTGCGGAACACCTTCCGCCGACCGTTCCAGTTCCGGGAATTCATCGAACAGGCGTGGTTCATCGCCAGTGTCACGATTCTTCCGACGGCGCTCGTCGCGATCCCGTTCGGCGCCGTCGTGTCGCTGCAGACCGGCTCGCTGATCAAGCAGCTCGGCGCCGAATCGTTCACCGGTGCCGCGAGCGTCCTGGCGGTCATCCAGCAGGGCAGTCCGATCGTGACGGCTCTGCTGATCGCCGGTGCCGCCGGCTCCGCGGTCACCGCCGACCTCGGATCGCGGACGATCCGCGAGGAGATCGACGCGATGGAGGTGCTGGGCATCAATCCCATCCAGCGCCTCGTCGTCCCGCGAGTACTGGCGATGGTGCTCGTCGCGCTCCTGCTCAACGGTCTCGTCTCCGTGATCGGCATCGCCGGCGGCTACTTCTTCAACGTGGTGCTGCAGGGCGGTACCCCCGGCGCCTACCTCGCCTCCTTCTCCGCCCTGGCGCAGCTACCCGACCTCTACGTCGCCGAGCTCAAGGCTGCGATCTTCGGGTTGATCGCCGGCGTCGTCGCGTCCTACAAGGGGCTGCACCCCGGTGCAGGCCCGAAGGGCGTGGGGGAGGCCGTGAACCAGACTGTCGTCATCACGTTCCTGCTGCTCTTCTTCGCGAACCTGATCCTGACGATGGTGTACCTGCAGATCGTTCCTGCGAAGGGATCCTGACCAGATGACAGTCTCCAGAGGCCGCGGAGATCTCGTTCTTCTCCGGGGTCGCCGAGCGGTGCGCGCACCGCTGAACGTGCTCGACCGCGCGGGGGACCAGATGTCCTTCTACGCGCGCGCCGTCGCGTGGACCCCGCGAACCCTCACCCACTACCGCAAGGAAGTCCTGCGGTTGCTCGCCGAGGTCACCTTCGGCAGCGGTGCACTCGCCGTGATCGGTGGCACCATCGGCGTCATCGCGATGATGTCCGGCTTCACCGGCGTCGTCGTGGGTCTGCAGGGTTACGCCGCGCTCGAGCAGCTCGGCTCGTCGGTGCTCACCGGCTTCCTCTCGGCCTACGTCAACACCCGTGAACTGGCCCCGATCGTCGCGGCGCTCGCGTTGTCGGCGACCGTGGGCTGCGGCTTCACGGCACAGCTCGGTGCCATGAGGATCAGCGAGGAGATCGACGCCCTCGAGGTGATGGCCGTGCCGTCGCTGCCGTTCCTGGTGACCTCCCGGATGATCGCCGGCTTCGTCGCCGTGATCCCGCTGTACATCATCGGTCTCCTCGCGGCCTATCTCGCGACCCGCACGATCAGCACGCTGTTCAACGGCCAGTCGAGCGGATCGTACGACCACTACTTCTATCTGTTCCTCCCACCGGAGGATGTGTTGTATTCGTTCGCGAAAGTGCTGGTCTTCGCGTTCGTGGTCATCCTCATCCACTGCTACTACGGTTTCCACGCCAGCGGCGGTCCCGCCGGCGTCGGGGTGGCCGTGGGCCGCGCGGTGCGTACCGCGATCGTGACGATCGCGATCCTCGACTTCTTCCTCAGCCTCGCGATCTGGGGCACGACGACCACGGTGAGGGTGGCCGGATGAGCGACACGACCACTTCGCCCTTGCGTCGCCGCACCCTGGGATTGATCTTCTTCGTGGTGCTGGCGCTGTTCCTGTACGTCACGATCGCGATGTACAACAAGACGTTCACGAAGGTCGTGAAGGTCGACCTCCGCACCGACAGCATCGGCAACGCCCTGCCGCTCAACGCCGACGTCAAGGCACGCGGTGTGCTCGTCGGCGAGGTCCGCGGAACGAGCGCGGAAGGCGGCGACGTCACCGCGCATCTTGCGCTCGACCCCGACAAGGCCGAACTGATCCCGGTCAACGCCACCGCACAGCTGCTGCCGAAGACCCTCTTCGGTGAGCGCTACGTCTCGCTGATCATCCCCGACGATCCGGGGCGTCCCGTCACGAACGGCGATGTGCTGGTGCAGGACACGAGCGAGCGCACCGTCGAACTCGGCGACGTGCTCGACGGGCTGCTCCCGCTCCTCGAGGCCGTCCCGCCGCAGGACCTCGCCAACACGCTCGGCGCCCTGGCCCAGGGACTGAGCGGACGCGGCGAGAAGCTGGGACAGACGGTCGACGACCTCGAACAGATCTTCCGCGAGGTGAACGGCGAACTGCCCACACTGCAGGAGGATCTGCGCGGACTCGCCGATTTCTCGCAGACCTACTCCGAGGCCGCACCGGATCTCGTCGAGGCGCTGAACAACCTGCGCACGACGGGTGGCACGGTCGTCGAACAGCAGAACCAGATCCGCACGCTGCTTGCGAGCGCGACGGGAGCGTCGTCGCAGACGGCCGATTTCATCGAGCAGAACTCGAACTCGATCATCACGCTGTCCGCCGATTCGAAGGAGGCGCTGCAGCTGCTCGCCCGTTACTCGCCGTCCTTCCCGTGCACCTTCGAGGGATTCGCCGACGCGAAGCCGGCCGCCGTCGATCTGCTCGCGGCCGACGATCCGTTCCCGGGTGTGCGCGCGAACATCCAGTTCACGAACCCGAAGGGCCGCTACCTGCCGAACCAGGACGAACCGCGTCTGCTCGACGATCGCGGACCGGCCTGCTACGACGACGTGACCGCGCCCGGCCGCAACTTCCCGCAGTATCCGGGCGGTTCGATCAACGACGGTTCGTACCAGGTGCCGTCGCGTAATCCCGGCCCCGAGACCATCGATTTCTTCCCTGCCCCGGCAGGATCCGGCGTCCCCGACGACGTCGGTGAGATCATCGGCACCTCGGACGGCGGCGCGACTCCCGTCTCGTACGCCGGCTCGCGTCTGGAACAGGACACGCTCGACGTCATCTACGGACAGGCCACCGGTGTCGACCCCGAGGAGGTCCCGTCCTGGACCACCCGGCTCGGCGCTCCGGCGATCCGCGGTACGGAGGTGAGCTTCCAGTGAGAGGTCTCGCAGCACCCCTGATCAAACTCATCGTGTTCGCCGTGGTCACCGTCCTCGCGACCGGTGTCCTCGCCGCGACCATCGCCAATGTCGGCGGTGGGGGAGGAACGAAGTTCCACGCGATCTTTTCCGACGTCACCTCACTCAACAAGGGCGACGACATCCGCATCGCGGGTGTCCGCGTGGGGCAGGTCGAGGAGATCTCGGTCTTCGACGAACGGCAGGCGCGGGTCACCTTCTCGCTCGAGGAGCGCGACTGGCTCCCGGCCGGTGCCACCGCGACCATCCGGTTCCGCAATCTCGTCGGCCAGCGTTACATCGCGCTCGGTCAGGGTGAGGGCGCGCAGGGCGAGAAGATCACGGGCGGCGATACGATCCCGATCGAGCGTACGAAGCCGGCGGTGAACCTCACGACGCTCTTCGACGGCTTCCGGCCGTTGTTCCAGACGCTGAGCGCCGACGACGTCAACAAGCTCTCGTTCCAGATCATCCAGGTCTTCCAGGGTGAGGCCGGAACGATCGACGATCTGGTGCGCAGCACCGCGTCGCTGACCAACACCATCGCCGACAAGGACCGCGTGATCGGTGCGGTGATCGACAACCTCAACACCGTCCTGGCCACGATCGACCAGCGCGACGAGCAGCTCGATTCGCTGCTGGTCAACACGCAGGCACTCGTCAGCGGGTTGTCGGCCGACCGGGCGACCGTCGGTTCGGCCGTGGCGTCGATGGCGGGGCTGACCGACGCGGTCTCCGACGTCCTCGAGCCCACCCGCCCGTCGATCGCACAGTCGATCACGGCGCTCGAACAGGTCACTTCGAATCTCAACGCGAACCGCGACGAGGTCGACCGCGTCCTCGAGACGTTGCCGGTCAAGCTCGACAAGCTCGGGCGCGTGGCCAGCTCCGGTTCGTGGTTCCAGTTCTACCTGTGCGGTATCGACATCATCGCAGGTCCCGGTTCGGTCCCGTATCTGAATCTGCCGACGGGGCTGCCCACCGTGAACCAACCCATCTACACGAATGCGGCGAAGCGTTGCTCGCAAGAGGGGATGCAGGAGTTGCAGGGACGATGAGCAAACGTCGCAGTCCGGCCGCCGCCGGTGCCCTGGGCATCGTCGTGGTGCTGCTGGGGACACTGTCCGCCTTTTTCCTCGACGAACTGCCCATTATCGGGGCGGGCGCGACCTACGAGGCCGAGTTCAGCGAGGCCGCGGGTCTCAAACCCACCAACGAGGTGCGTATCGCCGGCGTGAAGGTCGGCAAGGTCACCGGAGTCGACCTCGAGGGCGACCGCGTGATCGTCTCGTTCAAGGTCCAGGACGCATGGGTCGGGAACGACACGGCGGCCTCCATCCAGATCAAGACGATCCTCGGACAGAAGTATCTGGCACTCGAGCCGCGGGGTACGGAGGTGCTCGACCCGGACGACCGGATCCCGCTCGACCGGACGGTCGCGCCGTACGACGTGATCGAAGCGTTCTCGTCGGCGGCCACGACCCTCGGCGAGATCGATTCCGAGCAGCTCGCGACCGGCTTCCAGACCCTGTCGGAGGCGTTCTCGGAGACACCCGACGACATCCGGGCCTCGCTCGACGGCATCAGCCGCCTGTCCGAGACCGTCGCGAGTCGTGACCAGGAGCTGGAGAAGCTCCTCGACGCGACCGGCAATGTCTCGAAGGTGCTCGCCGACCGCAACGCCGAGTTCAACCGGTTGCTCTCCGACGGTGCGCTGCTCGTCGCGGAACTGAACAATCGGCAGGAGGCGATCTCCCAGTTGCTCGATGGCACCAAGCGGTTGTCGGCCGAGCTCTCCGGGCTCGTCGAGGAGAACCGCGAGACCATCGGTCCCGCCCTGCAGCAGTTGCGCGGCGTCGTCGACGTCCTCCAGGAAAACAACGACAACCTCGATCGGGCCATGGAGCTGTACGAGCCGTTCGTGCGTGTCTACACCAACGTCGTCGGCAACGGCCGGTGGTTCGACCAGGTCGTCGTGAACCTGACCCCGCCGGGCCTGCCGGAGATCCCCGGTTACCGCGAGCCCGGTCGCCGCCTGGAAGGGGGCAACTGATGGCACACGCCGAGAACGGCGAGTCCCGCAGCAATCGCGGGCGCATCGCGCTGATCGCGGCCGTCGTGGCGGTCGCAGTGGCCCTGGCCGGAGCGGGCTGGTGGCTGTTCGCCCGACTGGGCACCACCGAGATCACCGCTTACTTCGACAATGCCGTCGGCATCTACGAGGGCTCCGACGTGCGGGTGCTCGGCGTCGAGGTGGGGAAGGTGACCTCCGTCGAACCGCAGGGCGACCTCGTGAAGGTCGGTCTGCGGGTGAACCGCGGCGTCGACATCCCGGCCGACGCCCGCGCCGTGCAGATCACCCCGTCGGTCGTCGCCGACCGTTACGTACAGCTCACCCCTGCCTACACCGGTGGCGACACGATGAGCAGCGGTGCGGTGATCGACCGCGAGCGCACCGCCACCCCTGTGGAGGTCGACGAGCTCTACGCGAGCATCGACGAGCTCTCCCGCGCGCTCGGTCCCGACGGCGCGAACCGCGAGGGCGCGCTGACCGACTTCGTCGAAGTCGGTGCGGAGAACCTCGCCGGCAACGGTGAGGCCCTCGGGCAGAGCATCGAGAACCTGTCGGCCGCCGCGCGCACGCTCGACCAGTCGCGCGACGACCTCTACGGCACGATCGAGAACCTGCAGGTGTTCGTCAGTGCTCTCGCGGCCAACGACGAGCAGGTGCGCCAGTTCAATGCGCAGCTCTCGGACCTGTCGGGATTCCTGGCGGGGGAGCGGCAGAACCTCGGTGAGGCGCTGAACACGCTGTCGGTCACGCTCGGCGACGTCGCGACGTTCGTGCGCGACAACCAGGCGGCCGTGAAGGACAACGTCGACGCACTCGTGCCGATCACGGAGACCCTGGCTAACCGCCGGCAGGAACTCGTGAATTCGCTGACGCTGCTCCCGCTCGCGGTGAGCAACCTCGTCAACTCGTACGACGCCGAAGCAGGTGTGCTCGCATCGCGGCTCGTGCTGCCCGACCTGCAGGACCCTGCGGGAGCGGTGTGCAAGCTCATCGATCTCGGCAATCTCGTGCCCGGCGACGAGCGTTTCGAGCAGCTCGGCCGGCAGATGCAGCCGCTGATCGACCGGTGCCGCGACGTCGCCACGCAGATCACCGAGGACCAGCGGTCCCCGGATCTGATCCTGCCGTTCGGTGTCCTGAGCGGTGAGAACATCCAGCGGCAGGTCACCCCGGGCACGGTGCCCGGCGTGGTCTCGCCTCGGCTCGACCTCCGGGGAGGAGATCGGTGAGCGGCGCGAAGAGGATGGGCCGCACAGGTGTCTTCGGAGCGGCCGCGTGCGTGGTCGCGGTGACGGTCACGGGGTGCGGAGGTCTGTCCGACGTCCCGTTGCCCGGCGGCGCCGACGTGGGTAGCGATCCGATCCGTCTGTCCATCCAGTTCGACGACGTGCTCGACCTGGTTCCGCAGTCGAGCGTGAAGGTCGACGGTGTGCCGGTCGGGCGCGTCGAATCGATCTCGGTCGCATCCGATTTCGGATGGACCGCCGACGTCGGCATCGTGCTCGACTCGAGCGTCGACCTGCCGGCGAACGCGCTCGCGAGCGTCGAACAGTCGAGTCTGCTCGGTGAGAAGTTCGTGCAGCTCACGCCTCCGGAGGACGAGCCCCCGACGGGCCGGCTCGCCGACGGCGACGTGATCCCGCTCGACCGCACCCGGCACGCCACCGAACTCGAACCGGTGCTCGGCGCGCTGTCGCTGCTGCTCAACGGTGGCGGTGTCGGCCAGCTCGCGCCGATCGTCAACGAATTGTCGACGGCCTTCGACGGCCGCGAGGGAACCACGCGCAGCCTCATCGAGCAGGCCGAGACCCTGATAACCGGTCTCGAACAGCAACGCGACGACATCACCCGGGCGCTCGACGGACTCGACGAGCTCACGGTGCGGGTCGCGGAGCAGAACGACAAGATCGCCGCCGTGCTCGACGAACTGCCGGTCGCGACCGAGGTGCTCGAGCAACAGCGGCCGCAGCTGACCCAGCTGCTCGGCCAGCTCGACCGGCTCGGCACCGCAGGTGTCGACGTCCTCGATCAGTCCAAGGAGGATCTGATCGCCGATCTCCTGGCGCTGCGCCCGACCCTCCAGGCACTCGCGGCGTCGGGCGACGATCTCGTCGAGGCGCTCTCCTTCGTGCCCACGGTGCCGTTCCCGGACGGTGTCGAGAAGGTCGCGCTGGGCAACTCGGTGAACCTCTTCCTCCTCGTCGACCTGCAGATCGGCGATGCGCTGGCCGCGCTCGGTGTGGGCCAGGGCGACCCGGTCTACCGCCAGCCGAAGTTCGGCAATCCGAAGCCGCTCGTCGACCCGTCCAACCCGTACTACGACGGGAACGGACCTGCCCCGGGCTGGCCCACCGTGTCGTTGCTGCCGGTGCTTCCTACTCCGCGTCTGCCCGGTGTGACCCTGCCCGAAGGGGTGTCGCTGCCCGACGGCATCGAGATCCCGGGGGTCACCGAGGCCGGTACGGACACCGATACCGGCACCGGCACCGACGGTGACGAGGCCCCGCCGCCGGGGCCGCTGGAAGGTTTGCTGAATCAGCTCGGACTCGGGGGTGGGCAGTGAGATCGCGCCTGGTGAAAGTGCAGCTCGCGCTGTTCGTGGTCATCGCTCTGCTCGGCATCGTGTTCGTCGGTGCCCGGTACGTGCGGCTCGACAACCTCATGGGCTTCGGCCAGTACACCGTCGACGCGCGGTTCCCCACCGGCGGTGGCATCTTCCCGAACGCCGAGGTCACCTATCGTGGGGTGCCCGTCGGTCGAGTCGGGGCGCTCAGCCTCACGGACGACGGAATCAACGTCGAACTGCGCCTCGACAACGGCGGACCGCAGATCCCGGCGTCGGCGCGTCCCGTCGTGGCGAACCGGTCGGCGATCGGTGAGCAGTACGTCGATCTGCAGCCGCCGAACGACGAGGGCCCCTATCTCGAACAGGGCTCCGTCATCGAGGGCACCGAGGACGATCTGCCCACGCCGGTCGAAGACCTGCTGTTGAGCACGAACGACCTCGTGTACTCGGTTCCGCTCGAGCCGCTGCGCACCGTCGTCACCGAGCTCGGCGCGGCCTTCGACGGCCGCGGCGACGACCTGCAGGTGCTCGTCGACGCGCTCGCCGGTCTCAGCGAGAAGGGCACCGAATACCTGCCGCAGACCGTTACGCTCATCCGCGACAGCCTCACGGTGCTCGACACGCAGTCCGCCCAGTCGTCGGCGATCCAGCAGTTCAGCTCGGATCTGGATCTGGTGACCGCGCAGCTCCGCGACAGCGACCCCGACCTGCGGCGCCTGATCGACACCGGCACCGACGCGAGCGACCAGCTCTCCCAGCTGATCGAGGGCTCCGGCCCGGGCCTGACCACCGACCTCGCCAACCTCGCGGCGGTGGCGGAAGCGGCAGCCCCGCAGTCGATCGCTCTGCAGCCGCTGCTGGCCTTCCTTCCCGCCGTCGCGGGCAGCGCGAGTACGGTCGCTCCGGGCGACGGCGCGGTGCGTCAGGGCATCGTGCTCGAGACCAACAATCCGCCTTCGTGCACCATCGGGTACGAGGGGACGCAGGAGATCCTCGCGCAGATGCGCGCGCAGGATCCGAACTTCGACGAGACCCAGCAGGACTTCCCGTTCAACACGAACGCCTCGTGCGAGGTGCCGCAGGGCAGTGTCACCGGCGTGCGCAGCGCGAACCGCATCGTCTTCGCCGATCCGAACACGATCCAGCCCTGGGATTTCAAGCCGAAGAAGGACCCCGACAAGCTCAACCTGAATCCGATCGCGACGCAGCTCGCGCCGTTGCTCGGAGTCACCCCGAAGTGAGCAGTTAGTAGGTTTGTGGAGTGAGTGCACCAATTTCCTCCGACGCTCCGCCCACCCCGCCCCCCTCCGCCGACGGCAACTCGTCCGCGGACGGGCGGGGGCCGGGCGGGGCACGCAGGGCGGCCCTCGCCGTCGTCTCGGTGCTCGCCGTCGTCGCCCTCGCGGCGGCGGTGTGGTTCGGCTACGGCTGGGGGCGCGCGCTCCTGGTGGACCGTTCGGCTGCCGAGGCGCGCGACGCCGCGCTCTCGGGAGCCATGCAGGCGGCCGTCAACCTGAACAGCGTCGACGCGAACGACGTCGACCTGTCGATCGAGAACATGCGGTCGTCGATCACCGGCGACGCCCTGCGCAACGATCTCGCGGCGACCGAAGAGGACATCCGGGCCCGGGTCGCGGAGACCGGCACCAGCATGTCGGCCGAGGTGCTGTTCGGAACGCTCACCGAACTCAACACCGACGACGACCTGGGCAAGGCGCTCGTCGTCCTGGCCGTGCGCACCCAGACTCCCGAGTACTTCGTGACCAACAAGGTCCCGGTGCTCGTGTCGCTGCGCAAGGACGGTGACGTGTGGAAGGCCGAGACCATCGAACCGCTCGCCTCCGTCGAGATGGAGTCGGGACCGGTCCCCGGTGCTCCGGCTCCCGATCCCGGCGCGCAGCCCGCACCGGACGGGGCGCCCGCGCCCGAGGGTTCCGGGGCGCTCGCGCCCGAGGGCGAGGCGGGCCCGTGATGTTCGGCAAGTCGACGAAGGAGAACGTGTAGTGCCCCCGCAGCGACGGAAGACCGGCCCCAGTGGGCCCCCGCGCCGTCGGCCGAAGGTCGCCGGCACGTCCCGACCGCCTCGAGCGACCCCTGCAGAGGACGAACGCCCGACCCGGGCAGAGCAAAACTCTGCCGAGGAAACTTCTGCCGAGCAGTCACGACCCTCCGAGGTGACGCTCGACAAGCAGGACGAGAAGCAGGAGAAGCCGGCCCCGGCGGCCGGCGACGGAACTCCCGCAGAGCACCCGACGGAGTCTCCGGCCGAGCCGGTTGATCCGCCCGCGCCTCCCGCCGGTGACGCCGGCAGGTCGCGTGCCTCCGGTGGGTGGCGTCCGGTGATCGTCGTCGGTGCGGTGGCGGTGGTGCTCGCGGTGATCGCCGCGGTCGCAGCCTTCCGCCCCGGCGCCGAGATCTCGAACGTCGCGTGGGTCGACACCGCGGAGACACGCGAGGTCACCGAGGCCGCGAAGGTCGCGATCGAGACCATGCACGGCTACGACTACCGCACCATCGACGAGGACTTCGGCCGGATCCGGGAGTTGCTGACCCCGGAGCGGCTCGAGGAGTTCGACTCGACCGCGGACGTCACCAAGAAGGCCGCGATCGACACCCGCACGGTCACCGAGGTGATGGTCGAGCACATCGGCGTGACGATGATCGACGACACCCGCGCCGAGGTCGCCGCCTACATCAACGTCAGCGCCACCGGCGACGGGATCGCCCAGGGAAGTGCGGCCGCACCGCTGCTGGTGAGGATGGAGAAGTCGGACGGACGATGGCTGGTCTCGGAGATCCGCGACCGGTGACGACGGCTGCGGATCGCCCCCTCACCGGGGGCGTCCGCGGCCGCGACGCGCGGATCGTTCCGGACGCGCAGTCTTGACGCAGGCGACGCGAGCGGTCACTCTATCGGTACGCCTGTTCGACTGAAGGCTTCCTCGTGAGCCGCTCGAGGTCGTTTGCCAGGTTTCTTTGAGGCACCCCTGTGGACATTTCGCCTACTCAGGTGTAGGTTAGTTCTTTGCGCTGGCTGCCTCCTGTTCACCTTCTGATCGTCGAGTCGGAATTCGCTCTTTCGAGCGAGACCGTTTCGATGCGTCGGTGGGGTTCTCGTTCGGGTTGCGACCAGCGAAAACGCCCCACATGAAGAAGCAGGTACAGCGGCGGTCGCACCGGTTGGAGCGGCCCGCGTGAGGTGCTGGAAGGACGCATCTTGGCAGTCTCTAGCCAGACCAAGGCAGTAGCCGGAATCCCCGGAGCCCCGACGAGGGTGTCGTTCGCGAAGATTCGCGAACCCCTCGAAGTTCCCGGGCTCCTCGATCTACAGACCGATTCGTTCGAATGGTTGATCGGCTCGGAGCGCTGGCGCGCGAAGGCTGCCGAGCGCGGCGACGGTCACGTCGTCGGTGGCCTGGAAGAAATCCTCGACGAGCTCTCGCCCATCGAGGACTTCTCGGGTTCGATGTCCCTGTCCTTCTCCGATCCGCGCTTCGACGAGGTCAAGGCCTCCGTCGAGGAGTGCAAGGACAAGGACATGACGTACGCGGCTCCGCTGTTCGTCACCGCCGAGTTCATCAACAACAACACCGGTGAGATCAAGAGCCAGACGGTCTTCATGGGTGATTTCCCGATGATGACCGACAAGGGCACCTTCATCATCAACGGCACCGAGCGTGTCGTGGTGTCGCAGCTCGTGCGTTCGCCCGGTGTGTACTTCGACAAGAACGTCGACAAGAGCACCGAGAAGGACCTGCACAGCGTCAAGGTCATCCCGGGCCGCGGTGCCTGGCTCGAGTTCGACGTCGACAAGCGCGACACCGTCGGCGTGCGTATCGACCGCAAGCGTCGTCAGCCGGTCACCGTGCTGCTCAAGGCGCTGGGCTGGTCCACCGAGCAGATCGTCGAGCGTTTCGGGTTCTCCGAGATCATGATGTCGACGCTCGAGAAGGACAACACGGCGGGCACCGACGAGGCGCTCCTCGACATCTACCGCAAGCTCCGTCCGGGCGAGCCGCCGACCAAGGAGAGCGCGCAGACCCTGCTGGAGAACCTCTTCTTCAAGGACAAGCGCTACGACCTGGCGCGCGTGGGCCGTTACAAGATCAACAAGAAGCTCGGCCTGAACACGGGCCAGCCGATCGAGGCGTCCACCCTCACCGAGGAAGACATCGTCGCCACGATCGAGTACCTCGTGCGCCTGCACGCGGGCGAGAACAAGATGACCGTCCCCGGCGGCGTCGAGGTTCCCGTCGAGGTCGACGACATCGACCACTTCGGCAACCGTCGTCTGCGCACGGTCGGCGAGCTCATCCAGAACCAGATCCGCGTGGGCCTGTCCCGCATGGAGCGCGTGGTCCGTGAGCGCATGACCACCCAGGACGTCGAGGCGATCACGCCGCAGACCCTGATCAATATCCGTCCGGTCGTGGCCGCGATCAAGGAGTTCTTCGGAACCTCCCAGCTGTCGCAGTTCATGGACCAGAACAACCCGCTCTCGGGCCTGACCCACAAGCGTCGCCTGTCGGCGCTGGGCCCCGGCGGTCTGTCGCGTGAGCGCGCCGGCCTCGAGGTCCGCGATGTCCACCCGTCCCACTACGGCCGCATGTGCCCGATCGAGACCCCGGAAGGTCCGAACATCGGCCTGATCGGCTCGCTGTCGGTGTACGCGCGGGTCAACCCGTTCGGCTTCATCGAGACGCCCTACCGCAAGGTCGTCGACGGTGTCGTCACCGATGAGGTCGAGTACCTCACCGCCGACGAGGAGGACCGCTACCTCATCGCGCAGGCCAACTCGCCGATCGGTTCCGACAACCGCTTCTCGGACGAGCGTGTGCTCGTCCGTAAGAAGGGCGCGGAGATCGAGTACGTCTCCGCCGACCAGGTCGAGTACATGGACGTCTCGCCGCGCCAGATGGTGTCGGTCGCGACCGCCATGATCCCGTTCCTCGAGCACGACGACGCCAACCGTGCCCTCATGGGCGCGAACATGCAGCGTCAGGCCGTGCCGCTGGTGCGCAGCGAGTCGCCGATCGTCGGTACCGGCATGGAGCTGCGTGCCGCCGTCGACGCCGGCGACGTCATCGTCACCGAGAAGAGCGGCGTGATCGAAGAGGTCTCCGCCGACTTCATCACCGTCATGGCCGACGATGGAACCCGCAAGACCTACCGTCTGCGCAAGTTCGACCGTTCGAACCAGGGCACCTGCTCGAACCAGCGTCCGATCGTGGACGAAGGACAGCGCGTGGAGTCCGGCCAGGTCCTCGCCGACGGCCCCTGCACCGAGAACGGTGAGATGGCGCTCGGCAAGAACCTGCTCGTGGCGATCATGCCGTGGGAAGGCCACAACTACGAGGACGCGATCATCCTGTCGCAGCGCCTCGTGGAGGAGGACGTGCTCACCTCGATCCACATCGAGGAGCACGAGATCGACGCTCGCGACACCAAGCTCGGTGCCGAGGAGATCACCCGCGACATCCCGAACGTCTCCGACGAGGTCCTCGCCGACCTCGACGAGCGTGGCATCGTCCGCATCGGCGCCGAGGTCCGCGACGGCGACATCCTCGTCGGCAAGGTCACGCCGAAGGGCGAGACCGAGCTGACCCCCGAGGAGCGCCTGCTCCGCGCGATCTTCGGTGAGAAGGCGCGCGAGGTCCGCGACACCTCGCTGAAGGTGCCCCACGGCGAGAACGGCAAGGTCATCGGTGTTCGCGTGTTCTCGCGCGAGGACGACGACGATCTGCCTCCGGGTGTCAACGAGCTCGTCCGCGTGTATGTGGCGCAGAAGCGCAAGATCCAGGACGGCGACAAGCTCGCCGGCCGCCACGGCAACAAGGGCGTCATCGGCAAGATCCTCCCGCAGGAGGACATGCCGTTCCTGCCCGACGGCACCCCGGTCGACATCATCCTGAACACCCACGGTGTTCCGCGTCGTATGAACATCGGCCAGGTCCTCGAGACTCACCTGGGCTGGATCGGCAAGGCCGGCTGGCAGATCCAGGTGGCCGACGACGGCAGCCGTCCCGAGTGGGCGCAGAACCTCTCCGATGAGATGCTCGCCGCCGAGCCCGACACCAACATCGCCACGCCGGTGTTCGACGGTGCCCGCGAGGAGGAGCTGACGGGTCTGCTGTCCTCGACGCTGCCGAACCGCGACGGCGAGGTCATGGTCGGCCCCGACGGCAAGGCGACGCTGTTCGACGGTCGCTCCGGCGAGCCGTTCCCGTACCCGGTGTCGGTCGGCTACATGTACATCATCAAGCTGCACCACTTGGTCGACGACAAGATTCACGCGCGTTCGACCGGTCCGTACTCGATGATCACGCAGCAGCCGCTCGGTGGTAAGGCCCAGTTCGGTGGTCAGCGCTTCGGTGAGATGGAGTGCTGGGCCATGCAGGCCTACGGCGCCGCCTACACCCTCCAGGAGCTGCTCACGATCAAGTCCGACGACGTGGTCGGTCGCGTCAAGGTCTACGAGGCGATCGTCAAGGGCGAGAACATCCCCGAGCCGGGTATCCCCGAGTCGTTCAAGGTGCTCCTCAAGGAACTCCAGTCGCTGTGCCTGAACGTGGAGGTCCTCTCCAGCGACGGCGCGGCCATCGCGATGGCCGACGGCGACGACGAGGACCTCGAGCGGGCGGCCGCCAACCTGGGCATCAACCTTTCCCGCAACGAGTCGGCCACGGTCGACGACCTCGCGAACTAGGAGCCGAGCCGACGCGGTACGCACCCCGACACCACTGGGCGCGTACCGCGTCGGGCCCCGGCAGCGATAGCGACAACTAGCAGCAATACAACCCGCACAGGGGAAAGGAAGTTACGTGCTCGACGTCAACTTCTTCGATGAACTCCGGATCGGCCTGGCCACCGCCGAGGACATCCGTAACTGGTCGTACGGCGAGGTCAAGAAGCCCGAGACCATCAACTACCGCACGCTCAAGCCCGAGAAGGACGGCTTGTTCTGCGAGAAGATCTTCGGTCCCACCCGGGACTGGGAGTGCTACTGCGGCAAGTACAAGCGTGTCCGCTTCAAGGGCATCATCTGCGAGCGCTGCGGCGTCGAGGTGACCCGCGCCAAGGTCCGCCGTGAGCGTATGGGCCACATCGAGCTCGCCGCTCCGGTGACGCACATCTGGTACTTCAAGGGTGTGCCGAGCCGCCTCGGCTACCTGCTCGACCTCGCGCCGAAGGATCTCGAGAAGATCATCTACTTCGCCGCGTACGTCATCACGTCGGTCGATGACGAGCTGCGCCACAACGAGCTCTCCACTCTCGAAGCCGAGATGGAGGTCGAGAAGAAGTCGGTCGCCGACCAGCGCGACGCCGACCTCGAGGCCCGTGCACAGAAGCTCGAAGCCGACCTCGCCGAACTCGAGGCCGAGGGCGCCAAGTCCGACGTCCGCCGCAAGGTCAAGGACGGCGGCGAGCGCGAGATGCGTCAGCTCCGCGACCGTGCGCAGCGCGAGCTCGACCGCCTCGACGAGATCTGGACGACCTTCACGAAGCTGAAGCCGAAGGACCTGATCGTCGACGAGATGATCTACCGCGAGCTCCAGGACCGCTACGGCGAGTACTTCACCGGTGCCATGGGTGCCGAGGCGATCCAGAAGCTCATCGAGAACTTCGACATCGATGCCGAGGCCGAGTCGCTGCGCGAGACCATCCGCAGCGGCAAGGGCCAGAAGAAGCTCCGTGCTCTCAAGCGCCTGAAGGTCGTGGCGGCGTTCCAGCAGTCCGGCAACTCGCCCATGGGCATGGTGCTCGACGCCGTGCCGGTGATCCCGCCGGAACTGCGTCCGATGGTGCAGCTCGACGGTGGCCGCTTCGCGACCTCCGACCTCAACGACCTGTACCGCCGCGTCATCAACCGCAACAACCGCCTCAAGCGACTGATCGACCTCGGTGCCCCCGAGATCATCGTCAACAACGAGAAGCGGATGCTGCAGGAGTCGGTCGACGCCCTGTTCGACAACGGCCGTCGTGGCCGGCCGGTCACCGGTCCCGGTAACCGGCCGCTCAAGTCGCTGTCCGATCTGCTCAAGGGCAAGCAGGGCCGCTTCCGTCAGAACCTGCTCGGTAAGCGCGTCGACTACTCGGGCCGTTCGGTCATCGTCGTCGGTCCGCAGCTCAAGCTGCACCAGTGCGGTCTGCCGAAGCTGATGGCGCTCGAGCTGTTCAAGCCGTTCGTGATGAAGCGTCTCGTCGACCTCAACCACGCGCAGAACATCAAGTCCGCCAAGCGCATGGTCGAGCGTCAGCGCCCGCAGGTGTGGGACGTCCTCGAAGAGGTCATCAACGAGCACCCGGTTCTGCTGAACCGTGCTCCCACGCTGCACCGCCTCGGTATCCAGGCGTTCGAGCCGCAGCTCGTCGAGGGCAAGGCCATTCAGCTGCACCCCCTCGTGTGTGAGGCCTTCAACGCCGACTTCGACGGCGACCAGATGGCCGTGCACCTCCCGCTGTCCGCGGAGGCGCAGGCCGAGGCCCGCATCCTGATGCTGTCGTCGAACAACATCCTGTCGCCGGCATCGGGCCGCCCGCTCGCCATGCCGCGTCTGGACATGGTGACGGGTCTGTTCCACCTGACCCGTCTGGTCGAGGACGCCCCCGGCGCCTACACGGCCGCGACCGCCGACGAGCCCGAGCAGGGCGTCTACTCGTCGCCGGCCGAGGCCCAGATGGCCGTCGACCGTGGCGTGCTGTCGGTCCAGGCTCCGATCAAGGTGCGCCTGACCCAGCTGCGTCCGCCGCGCGACGTCGAGAACGAGCTGTTCCCGGAGGGTTGGAAGTTCGGTGAGCCGTGGACCACGCAGACCACCCTCGGTCGCGTGCTGTTCAACGAGCTGCTGCCGACGAACTACGCGTTCGTCAACGACATCATGCCGAAGAAGCGCCAGGCCGCGATCATCAACGACCTGGCCGAGCGGTACCCGATGATCGTTGTCGCGCAGACCGTCGACAAGCTCAAGGACGCCGGCTTCTACTGGGCCACGCGGTCGGGTGTCACCATCTCGATGGCGGACGTGCTCGTTCCGCCGGAGAAGAAGGACATCCTCGAGCGGTACGAGACCCAGGCCGACGCCATCCAGCGGCAGTACGACCGAGGCAAGCTCTCGGAGGACGAGCGTCGCGACTCGCTCGTCAAGCTGTGGCAGGAAGCGACCGAAGAGGTCGGTCAGGTCATGGAGGCGCACTACCCGGACGACAACCCGATCCCCACGATCGTCAAGTCCGGTGCTGCGGGCAACATGACCCAGATCCGTTCGCTGGCGGGCATGAAGGGTCTGGTGACGAACCCGAAGGGCGAGTTCATCCCGCGCCCGATCAAGTCCTCGTTCCGTGAGGGCCTGACCGTCGCCGAGTACTTCATCAACACGCACGGCGCGCGTAAGGGTCTGGCCGACACCGCTCTCCGTACCGCCGACTCGGGTTACCTGACCCGTCGTCTGGTCGACGTCTCGCAGGACGTCATCGTCCGCGAGGTCGACTGCGGCACGCCGCGCGGCATCGAGATGACCATCGCCGAGCTCGCACGCGACGCGACCGGTCAGCCGACCGGTGAGCTCGTGCGCGACGCTCACATCGAGACCAGCACCTACGCTCGCACGCTGGCGACGGACGCGGTCGACGCGAACGGCAACGTCGTCGTCGAGCGTGGTTCCGACCTCGGCGACCCGGCGATCGAGGCGCTGCTCGAGGCCGGTATCCAGAAGGTCAAGGTCCGCTCGGTCCTGACCTGCGACACCGGCACCGGCGTGTGCGCGACCTGCTACGGCCGTTCGATGGCGACGGGCAAGCTCGTCGACATCGGCGAGGCCGTCGGTATCGTCGCCGCCCAGTCGATCGGTGAGCCCGGTACGCAGCTGACGATGCGTACCTTCCACCAGGGTGGCGTCGGTGAGGACATCACCGGTGGTCTGCCCCGCGTCCAGGAGCTGTTCGAGGCTCGCGTCCCCAAGGGCAAGGCCCCGATCGCCGACGTCTCCGGTCGCATCCGTCTCGAGGACGACGATCGTTTCTACAAGATCACGATCATCCCCGACGACGGTGGCGAGGAGGTCGTGTACGACAAGCTGTCCAAGCGTCAGCGTCTGCACGTCATCCGCAAGGCCGACGGCACCGAGGGCGTGCTCGCGGACGGCGATCACGTGGAGGTCGGTCAGCAGCTCCTCGAGGGCTCTGCCGATCCGCACGAGGTGCTGCGCGTGATGGGCCCGCGTCAGGTTCAGGTCCACCTGGTCCACGAGGTCCAGGAGGTCTACCGGAGCCAGGGCGTGTCGATCCACGACAAGCACATCGAGGTCATCGTGCGTCAGATGCTGCGTCGCGTGACGATCATCGACTCGGGCTCGACGGAGTTCCTGCCCGGTTCGCTCGTCGAGCGCAGCGAGTTCGAGGCTGCGAACCGTCGTGTGGTTCAGGAGGGTGGCGAGCCGGCTGCCGGCCGTCCGGTCCTCATGGGTATCACGAAGGCGTCGCTGGCCACCGACTCGTGGCTGTCGGCGGCGTCCTTCCAGGAGACCACTCGCGTGCTCACCGACGCGGCGATCAACTGCCGCTCGGACAAGCTGATCGGTCTCAAGGAGAACGTGATCATCGGTAAGCTGATCCCCGCCGGTACCGGTATCAACAAGTACCGGAACATCGAGGTCCAGCCGACCGAGGAGGCCCGTGCGGCCGCGTACGCCATCCCGGCGTACGACGACCAGTACTACTCGCCGGACGGCTTCGGCCAGAACACCGGCGCTGCAGTGCCGCTGGATGACTACGGTTACTCCAACGACTACCGGTAGTTCGCTGCCGTAGTAGACGACGAAGGTCCCGCCCTCTTCTCTTCGGGGGCGGGACCTTCGTCATTTGTTCTCGACGGTGACGCCGTCACGGCGTGCGTGCGAGCGTCCCGTGGCAGTTCCGCTCGGGGTGGGTCGCTCGGGACGCGGGTCAGCGCGGGATGTGGAAGTCCACGAGTTCGGCGGTGCCTCGCGACAGTTCGGACCAGGATCCGCTCACCGTGAGGACCGCGATCGCGGAGGTGGGGAACTTCTCGGCCACCTGATGGGCAGCGTCGGTGCTGTGATCCGTGATGAGCCCGAGGACGGTCGCGGAAAGGGTCGGCTCGTGCCCGATGACGAGCAGGGTGTGCACGTCGTCGGCCGTTCTTCGGATCTCGGCGACCAGGGATTCCGGATCGGCGTGGTACAGGCTGTCGCGGTACTCGACGGGAGCCTCCACGGCTGCTTCGGCGAGTGTCTTGCGCGTCCGGGTCGCGGTGGAGCACAGAACGGCGTCCACTTCGGGCAGGTTCGCCCGGATCCAGCGACCGGCGAGTCCGGCCTCGCGGCGTCCGCGGGGGGAGAGGGGACGCTCGTGATCGTCCACGTCGTCCGGGTACGCGGACTTGCCGTGGCGCAGCAAGATCAGGGTACGGGTCATGGGGTCCACCGTAGAGCGTCCGTTTTCCGGCCGATCCACGCGACCGCGCGAGTGTGATCCTCGACCGTGAACCAGACCGTCAGTCCGTCCTCTCGCAGGGTCGTCCGCAGTGTGAGGGTCTCGCCGGCGGCGACGGGGCGCAGGTGTTCGATCACCGCCCGGTACGGCGCGTCCGGGATGTCCGGCCGGAGGGGCAGGAGCTCCTCGAGGCCGTGCCAGTAGACGGCGTTGTTGACGTGCCCGAACGGGTCGAGGTCGGTGGCGCGTAGGGGAAAGACGCGTTCGTCGTCGACCTCGTCGGGTGCGCGAGCGGGCAGCCACGCCGTCCACTTCAGGCGTGTGTCGTGCGCGTAGCGGGCCATGTGCTCGAACAGGCCGTCGCTGATCCGGGTGGGGGCGCCGGTGGTGGGACCGATGTCGATCCAGAACGCCGCGGTCTCGATCAGCGGGCCGTCCGGGGCGTCGCCGGGGTCATCGAAGCGGACCCGCACGTTCGCCCACCGCGTCGACAGGGCGTCGCACCAACGTCGCAGCCGGAGCGTGCGGCCGTACTCGGCGGGGCGGTGCACGTCGACGATCGTGCGCCGGACGATCCAGAGCGGGTCGGTCTCGGACGCGCCGACGGCGGCGAGGTTGTCGGTGCCGATGTCCTGGAGATAGCGGGCGATGCCGTCGAGCCGCAGTCGCTTACCGGTGTCGACGTCGCCGGTGTGGACGGTGCGCTCGGTGGAGAAGGGGTTCGCTTGCTCGGGCAGTTCCGTCAGCGGTCGCGTCCGAGGCAGATCGGTGCTCGGCGTCGACGTGGCCATGTGTCCCCCCGGGTCGGATGTCCGATCGTGCGATTCTCGCAGTTTCGGTAGGCGGTCGCAGGTTCTCTTGCGAACCCATGGCGACAGCCGCTACAGTCGAATTAACTGTTACGGATCGTTACATGAAATTCGCGGACGCTCCGCCCGGCTGCCGAGGACCCTTCCCATGGCCTATGTGATCACCCAGACCTGCTGCAACGACGCGAGCTGCGTCGCAGTCTGCCCCGTGAACTGCATCCACCCCTCGCCGGACGAGCCCGAGTTCGCCACCGCCGAGATGCTGCACATCGATCCGAAGACCTGCATCGACTGCGGCGCCTGCGCCGACGCGTGCCCGGTCGAGGCGATCCTGCCCGACGACAAGCTCGATCCCTCCCAGATGCGGTTCGCCGAGATCAACGCGGCCTGGTACGAGGACCACCCGGCGCCGGAGGGGTGGAAGCCCCTCGTGCCCACCCCGGCGCCTCCGCGCGATCGTGGAACGCTGCGGGTCGCGATCGTCGGCGCCGGCCCCGCGGCCTGCTACGCCGCCCAGGAACTGCTCGAACGTTCCGAAGTCGAGGTCGAGATGTTCGACCGGCTCCCGACTCCCTTCGGCCTCGTGCGCGCCGGTGTCGCCCCCGATCATCCGGGGACCAAGGCGGTCACGGAATCGTTCGAATGGTCGTTCCGGCGCGAGGAGTTCGCCCTGCACCTTGCCACCGAGGTCGGTCGCGACATCACCCACGCCGAACTGCTCGAGCACCACCACGCCGTGATCTACGCGACCGGTGCGTCGTCCGACCGCCGCCTCGGGGTCGCCGGTGAGGACCTGCCCGGCAGCCACGCTGCCACCGAGTTCGTCGCCTGGTACAACGGCCACCCCGACTACGCCGACCGCACTTTCGATCTGTCCGGCGAACGCGCCGTCATCGTCGGCAACGGCAACGTCGCCCTCGACGTCGCGCGGATACTCACCATGGACGTCGACGAACTCGCGCGCACCGACATCGCCGACCACGCCCTGACGGCGTTGCGGAAGAGCAACATCCGCGAGGTCGTCCTGCTCGGCCGGCGCGGCCCGGCCCAGGCCGCGTACAGCAATCCGGAGTTCCTCGCCCTCGGCGACCTCACCGGGGTCGACGTCGTCGTCGACGACGCCGACCTCGAACTCGATCCGGTGAGCGCCCGGGCCGTGGAGGAGGACGCGGCGACCGCGCTGCGCGTCCGTCTCGCCAGCGAGTACGCCGGCCGGCCCGTCCGTCCCGGGCACCGCCGCATCGTCTTCCGGTACCTCGCCGCGCCGAGCGAACTGCTCGGCGACGACCACGTGACCGGCGTGCGGATCGAACGCACCGAACTCGTCGACGATAGTGGTCGTCTCTCCGCCCGACCCACCGGCCGTTTCGAGGACCTGCCCGCCACGCTCGTACTCCGGTCGATCGGCTATCGCGGCGTTCCCCTGCCGGGTGTGCCCTTCGACGACGTCCGCGGGGTCGTTCCCAACACCGGCGGTCGTGTGGACGCCGGCGTCTACGTCACCGGGTGGGCCAAGCGCGGCCCGAGCGGCGTCATCGGCACCAACAAGGGATGCGCGAAGGAGACCGTCGCCGCGCTGCTGGCCGACTTCGACTCCGGTGCACTCGCCGCTCCCCGCGGCGACCGTCGTGCGCTGAACTGGTTGCTCGCACAGCGCAGGCCCGATCGGGTGGACCTGGACGGCTGGAAGACCATCGACGCGGCCGAGCGGCAGGCCGGACGAGCCCAGGGTCGGCCGCGCGTCAAGATCACCGACCGCGAGAGCCTCGTCGAACTCGGTCGTCGCCGACGCCGTCTTCCGCTGCTCGCCTCGTTGCGTCGTTGACACAGCCGCGGGTGACGCAGGTCGCGGCCTGCCCGGACGTTCGTCGATAGGCTCGGGAGAACCGAATCCCGACCCGAACGGACATGTGCATGAGCAGCGACAACCTCGACCGCACGGCGCTCACGCGCCGCACCCTCATCGGCGGCGCCGGTGTGGTGGCGGCCGGCGCGGCCCTTACAGCCTGCGGATCGTCCGGCGACACCGGCGAGGCGCGATCGGCGGTGCCCGCACCGACCACGACGGCGCCTCCCGGACCCGATGCGGAGGTCGTCGCCGCCGTCGCGGACGTGCCGGTCGGCGGAGGCGTCATGCTCGAATCGAAGAGGCTCGTCGTCACCCAGCCCGCAGAGGGCGACTTCCGCGCGTTCATCGCGATCTGCACCCATCAGGGCTGCAATCTCAGCGGTGTCGAGGACGATCGCATCATCTGCCCGTGCCACGGCAGCCGGTACGACCTCGACGGCGCGCCGGTCGAAGGACCGGCGAAGCGGCCGCTGAAGACCCGTCCCGTGGCGGCCCGCGGGTCCGATCTCGTCGTGGGCTGATCGGTCCGGGGATAGAGTCCGCTCCGTGGAGACCAGCGGAGGCCGGCGACCGAAGGCGCTGCACGGTTGGCGCCCGAAGGCGCTGCGTGACGGTACGGACCCGGACCCTCGTTTCACGCTGGCCAACGAGCGCACCTTCCTCGCGTGGGTGCGGACCGCGCTCGGCGTCATCGCCGCGGCGGTCGCGCTGGAGACCTTCGCGGGCGGCATCGTGTCGGAGGGGCTCCGCACGGTGCTGGCGTGCGTGTTGCTCGGATTCGCCGCTGTGCTCACGGTGTTCGCGCTGATCCGCTGGCACCGCGTCGAGCACGCGATGCGCACCGGACGGGCACTCCCGGTGCCGTGGGTGGCCTATCTGCTCGCCGTGGCCCTCGGGGTCTCGGGGGTCGTGCTCGCCGTCGCGATCGCCCGGTGAGACGAGCCGCACCGTGAGCCGGGACGATCTGCGGCACGGCGACGTCGGTCTGCAGCCCGAACGGACGAGTCTGGCGTGGCTGCGCACCGCCTCGGTGCTCGGTGCGGTGGTGCTCGGATTCATGCGGTTCGTGCCGGGTCCGGGTGCCGTGGTCGCGTCGATCGGCCTGATCTGCCTCGTGCCCGTGCTGGCGGTGCTGCTCGCCTCCCGGATCGGTCACCGCGCGCGAGTGCGCGGTCTGGTCGCGGGTCGCGCGCCCTATTTCTGGTGGCGCAACGTCGCGGTCTCCGCCACGGTCGTGGTGCTCGCGATCTCGTCGGCCGTCCTGATCGTCACCGCCCGCTGAGTGACAACACGCCGATCAGGGCTATCGCCGCGACCCAGACGGTCGCCGCTGCCGCGAGCGCGATCGGACGCCATCCGACGCCGCGGAGCACTTCCCGGCGCACCCCCGCGCCCAGGGCGAACATCGCGACGGTCAGCAGCGTGCGCTGCACCGTCCCCGCAGCCTCCACCACGATCGGATCGAGCAGTCCGGTCGAGCGCAGTGCGACGCACGCGAGGAAACCCAGCAGGAAGACCGGCACGATCGGGGGAGTGCGCTCGTCGCGGCGGTCCTCACCGCGCCGCCGAGCGACGACCCCGACGACCGCCACGACCGGGGCCAGCAGTGCCACCCGCGCGAGCTTGACCGTCACCGCCGCGGCGAGCACCCCACCGGCGGTGGCCTCGAGGGCGGTGCCGGTCGCGACCACCTGGGCGACCTCGTGGATCGCCGCACCCGCCCACAGGCCGGCGGTCCCGGGAGTCAGCCCGAGCATCCCGGCGGCGAGCGGAACGAGCGGGATCATCGCGGTGCCGAAGACGACCACCAATGCGACGGTGGTGACGAGTTCGCGTTTGCGCGAATCGATCACACCGTCGACCGCCGCCGCGGCCGCGGCTCCGCAGATCGAGAAACCGCACGCGATGAGCAGGCGCTGGGTCCAGCCCACCCCGAGCCACCGGCCGAAGGCGAGCGACCCGCCGATACCCGCGACGACGACGGTCGCCGCGACGACCGCTGTGCCCCACCCGAGGTCGACGAGATCGGAGACCGCGAGCTGCACGCCGAGAAGAGCGACGCCCACTCGGAGGAGACGCTTCGACGCCGTACCCAGGCCCGGCTCCAGAAGGCCGACCACCGGTGCGGGCAGACCGATATTCGCCACGACCACACCCAGGACGATCGCGACGAGCAACGGGCTCGTCCCGGGGATCAGGTGCGCCGCTCCCAGTGCGACGACCGCGCCCGCCGCGGCCACGAGGAGACCCGGGACGACGGTGGGCCGGGACACGGGCGCGTGGACGGTGAGCATGCCTCGACTCTTCCGCCGCAGCGGTGTCCGCACCAGCCGTCGATCGGACATGAGCTCATATCGAATGGATATGAGTGGCGAGTGCGGCATATCGTTCGTGCATGACCAGCTGGCCGGATCTCGTCGCTCTGGAACTGCTCGTCGGGGTCGACGACCGGGGCGGGCTCGGCGCCGCGGCCCGCGCGGCCGGTCTCGCCCAACCCAACGCGACCCGCATGCTGCGCCGACTCGAACGGCAACTCGGCGCGGTCCTCGTGCGGCGGGGCCGCACGGGTTCGGTGCTCACCCCGGAGGGCACGGTGGTCGCGCACTGGGCGCGGGAGGTCCTGGCCGACGCGGAACGCCTCCTCGACGCCGCTGCAGCACTGCGCGTCGAACAGCAACCCGAACTGGTGGTCGCGGCGTCGATGACGGTCGCCGAACACCTCATCCCGCGGTGGCTCGGCGCCTTCCGCACGCTCCGCGACGACGTCCAGATCCAGTTGCAGGTCCACAACTCGATGCGGGTGTGTGACGTCGTCGCCGAGGGCGGATGCGACGTCGGGTTCGTCGAGGGGCCGACGGTTCCGGAGGGACTGCACAGTGTCGCGGTGGCACGCGACCGCCTGGTCGTGGTCGTCCCGCCGCAGCATCCGTGGGCACGGCGGCGGCGCCCGCTCACCGTGGCCGAATTCGCGGCGACACCACTGGTCGTCCGCGAGGAGGGGTCCGGTACCCGCCGCACCCTCGACCTCGCGTTGCAGGAGTACGACCGGGCCGCACCGCTGCTCGAACTCGGGAGCGGAGCCGCGGTCCGCACGAGTGTGCTCGGGGGCACGGGCCCGGCGGTGCTGAGCACCCTGGCGGTGGAGGAGTATCTGGACTCCGGCCGGCTCGTCGCGGTCGCGGTGGACGGACTCGACCTGCAGCGTGTGCTCCGCGCGGTCTGGAGGCCGCCGCGGGTGTTGTCCGGTCCGGCGGGGGAGTTGGTCCGACTGATCACCCGTACCCGCTGACCTGGCTTACATCCGGCGCCGGGTCACGCGCGCGAGTGCTGCAACGCACCAGCCCCCGCGACCACCACGAGTGCGATACCCGCGAGGGCGAGAGGTTCGACGACCTGCCCCAGCACCAGAGCGCCGGCGAGCGCTGCGGCGGCGGGTTCGAGCGCGATGAGGATCGCGAACACCTTCTTCGGCAGGTCGCGCAGGGCACGGATCTCGAGGGTGTACGGGATCGCCGACGACAGCAGCGCCACGGCGAGTCCTGCGAGCACGAGGCCGGGCCGGAGGAGCTCGGTGCCGGCCGTCGCCGCGCCGAACGGCAGGACGACGACGGCCGCGATCGTCGTCGCCCCGGCCAGCCCCGCCGATCCGGGCAGGGTCGTCGCCACACGTGAGCCCGCCACGATGTACCAGGCCCACCCCGATGCGGCGACCAGCGCGAAGGCGACTCCGAGCGGATCGGGACCGGTGGACAGCCCGGCACCGTCGCCGACGCCGAGCAGGACCACCCCGCCCAGCGCGAGCACCACCCACAGGGCGTCGCGCATACGTCGGGACAGGATCGCGGCCAGCCCGAGAGGGCCGAGGAACTCGATGGTGACGGTCGCGGCGAGCGGCAGTCGCGTCAACGCTCCGTAGAACGCCGTGTTCATCAGCGCGAGACTCGCGCCCAGTGTCACCACCGCCCGCCACTGTTCCGGTGTCCACGTCCACGGCCGGGGCCGGGTGAACGCGCAGAGGATCACGGCGGCGAACAGCAGGCGCAGGGTCACCGTGCCGAGAGCACCAGCCCGGTCGAACAGGGTCGCGGCGAAGGCCGCCCCGAACTGCATCGACAGCACCGCGGTGAGGACCGCGACGACAGGGCCGACGGTGTGCGTGCGGGAATCGTCGGCCATCTCGTCAGTCTGTCCGACGAGCACGAACGACGCCTGCCGCAAAAAACAATCACACGTGCTTGATTTTGGGGCTGTGGCGTGTGACGCTTGCCGCATGTCCGATCTGTACATCGTGCTCGACGATCTCCGCGCGGAGGGCGACGATCTCGACGCTCTCGTCGCGACCCTGCCCGACGAGAGTTGGGCACTGCCCACCCCGGCGGAGGGCTGGACCATCGCTCACCAGATCGGTCACCTGTTGTGGACCGACCGGGCGGCGCTCACCGCCGTGCGCGACCCGGACGCCTTCGTGGAGATGGTCGAAGCGGCATTCGGCGACCCGCTGGGATTCGTCGACGTCGGTGCCGAGGAACAGGCGGGGCGGCCGCCCGCGGAGTTGCTCGCCGACTGGCGCGACACCCGCCGCGAACTCGCCGACGCGCTCGCCGAACTCCCGCGGGGTACGAAGATCCTGTGGTTCGGACCGCCGATGTCGCCGGCGTCGATGGCGACCGCGCGGCTCATGGAGACCTGGGCGCACGGGGGTGACGTCGCCGACGCCCTCGGTGTCACCCGCACGCCCACCGCGCGCCTGAAGAACGTCGCGCACCTGGGGGTGCGGACGCGCGACTTCGCGTACGTCATCCGCGACCGGAAGCCCCCGGCCGAGCCGTTCCGCGTCGTGCTTACCGCCCCCGACGGGGACAGCTGGGAATGGGGTCCGGAGGACGCCGCGCAGTCGGTCACCGGCCCGGCCCTGGACTTCTGCCTGCTCGTCACCCAGCGCATCCACCGCGACGACACCGCCCTCGTCGCCGATGGCCCGGACGCGGAGGAATGGCTCGGCCTCGCGCAGGCCTTCGCCGGTGCCCCCGGCGCCGGGCGCGAGCCCGGCTCGTCCGCCACCTGAGACCGCCCGCCCCACAGTCGAGACACCTCCGGCCGAGACATCTTCGACCGAAACACCATCCTCGACCGAAACACCATCCTCGACCGAAACACCATCCTCGACCGAAAACACCATCGGAGACATCGTGAGCATGTGGACCACCCCCGAGCGTCTCGCCCTCCGCGAGACCGTCACCGGTTTCGTGAAGCGTGAGATCCTGCCCCACCTCGACGACTGGGAGCGCGCCGGCGAACTGCCCCGCGAACTGCACGTCGAGGCCGCGAAGATCGGCCTGCTCGGCGCCGGATTCCCCGAGGAGGTCGGCGGTTCCGGTGGCGACGGCGCCGACACGCTCACCGTGTGCGAGGCGTTCCACGAGGCGGGGGCCTCGGGCGGCGCGTTCGCATCACTGTTCACGTGCGGCATCGCCCTGCCGCACCTCATCGCGGCCGGCGATCCCGATCAGATCGACAAGTGGGTACGGCCCACTCTCGCAGGCGAACTCGTCGGGTCCCTCGCGATCACCGAACCGGGCGGCGGATCGGACGTCGGTCATCTGACCACCACCGCGGTGCGCGATGGCGACCACTACGTCGTCAACGGCGCGAAGACCTACATCACCTCGGGATGCCGCGCCGACTTCGTGGTCACCGCCGTCCGCACCGGAGGTCCCGGCGCCGGGGGAGTCTCGTTGCTCGTGATCGAGAAGGGCACACCGGGTTTCACCGTCTCCCGCAAGCTCGACAAGATGGGATGGCGCGCGTCGGACACCGCCGAGTTGTCCTTCGCCGACGTCCGCGTACCGGTCACCAACCTCGTCGGCGCGGAGAACACCGGATTCTGGCAGATCGCACAGGGTTTCGTCTCCGAGCGGATCGCCCTCGCCGCCCAGGCCTATTCGGGTGCGCAGCGGTGCCTGGACCTGACCGTCGCGTGGTGCCGCGACCGCGAGACCTTCGGCCGGCCGCTGATCACCCGCCAGGCCGTGCAGCGCACCCTGTCCGAGATGGCGCGTCGCGTCGACGTCGCGCGCGTCTACACGCGGCACGTCACCGAGCGCGCCGTGGCGGGAGAGACCGACCTGATCGCCGAGGTGTGTTTCGCGAAGAACACCGCGGTCGAGGCCGGCGAATGGGTCGCCGACCAGGCGGTTCAGTTGTTCGGCGGCCTCGGGTACATGGCCGAATCGGAGGTCGAACGGCAGTACCGCGACATGCGCATCCTCGGCATCGGTGGTGGCACCACAGAGATCCTCACCGAACTCGCCGCCAAGCGGCTGGGTTACGGCGCCTGACCCACCTGTTCCCTCATGCGACCGTCCACGGCCGCGCGTCCTCTCACCCGACCCGGAAGGCATCCCATGAGCATCATCGAGACCGAAGAACAGAAGGAACTACGCGCTGCGGTGGCGGCTCTGGCCGAGCGCTACAACTACGTCGACTACGTACTTCCCAAGTCGCGCGCGCACGAGCCGCTCACCGAATTGTGGGCGGAGGCGGCCAAGCTCGGCTTCCTCGGCGTGAACCTTCCGGAGCAGTACGGAGGCGGCGGCGCCGGCATCTACGAACTCGCGCTGGTGCAGGAGGAGCTCTCCGCGAAGGGCGCCGGGCTGCTGCTCGTCGTGGTTTCACCGGCGATCTGCGGCACCATCATCTCCAAGTACGGCACCGACGCTCAGAAGCAGGAATGGCTGCCCGGCCTCGCCGACGGCTCTTGCATCATGGCCTTCGGCATCACCGAGGCCGACGCCGGATCCAACTCGCACAACATCACCACGATCGCGCGCCGCGACGGTGACGACTGGATCCTCTCCGGCAGCAAGGTCTACATCTCCGGTGTCGACCAGGCCGACGCCGTGCTCGTCGTCTCCCGCACCGAGGACGCGAAGACCGGCAAGCTCCGTCCGGCCCTGTTCATCGTGCCGACCGATGCCCCGGGCTTCACGAAGACGCCCATGGAGATGGACATCCTCGAGCCGGACTACCAGTTCTCCCTGTTCTTCGACGACGTCCGACTTCCCGCCGACGCACTCGTCGGTGAGCCGGAGGCCGCGCTCATGCAGCTGTTCGCCGGACTGAACCCCGAACGGATCATGGGCGCGGCGATGGCAGTGGGTATGGGCCGGTACGCCCTCGACGCCGCGGTGCGCTACGCCAACGAGCGGACCGTCTGGAAGCAGCCCATCGGTGCGCACCAGGGCATCGCGCACCCGCTGGCGCAGCGCCGGATCGAGCTCGAACTCGCCAAGCTCATGATGCAGAAGGCCGCCGTCCTCTACGACAGCGGCGACGACTTCGGGGCCGCCGAAGCCGCGAACATGGCCAAGTACGCCGCGGGTGAGGCTGCGATCGCCTCGCTGGACCAGGCGATCCAGACCCACGGCGGTGCCGGCCTCACTCGGGAGTACGGCCTCGCGGCGATGCTCGGCGCCGCGCGCATCGCACGCGTGGCGCCGGTCAGCCGGGAGATGATCCTCAACTTCGTGGCCCAGCACTCGCTGGGCCTGCCGAAGTCGTACTAGGCCGACGCTTCCGAGTCGGATGTTTCCGGGTTCGAGGTTTCGGGGTTCGACACCTCGAACCCGGAGGTTCCGATGTTCGGCGGGAAGGAATCCGGCGGGAAGAAACCGGTCGCCTCCTCCGCTGGGAGCAGCGTCCCCAGCAGATAGGCGAGGGACCACCGCAACGAGCTCACGTCCTGCAGCGGCACGGTCTGCTGGTAGCCCACGAGCGTGTACAGGGCCAGCCGCGCGAACCGCTCGGCCTGGTCCCTCGAACCGAGGTACTGGGCCACCGCTTCGGCCACCACCGCGTACCGCAGGTCGTCGACCTCGCTCTGCACCTCGTGGACGCCGGAGTCGCTGTGCGACCAACCGCGGATGGCGGACTCGGCGGAGTGGGGGAGGCTGCACGCGAATTCGACGAGCAACCGGAGCCGCCGGGTCATCGAACCCTCGAGGCGCGCCGCGGCGGCGAGCTGGAGCGTCTGGCTCTCGAGCCAGTGCTGGAGGAATTCGGTCTTGAACTGCGCCCAGCTCTCGAAATAGTTGTAGAACGAGCCGGTCGTCACCTCGAGGTGACTGCACAACCGTGCCTGCTTGAGTCCGGCATGGTCGTTGGTGGCCAGGATGGCCAGCGCGGCGTCGAAGTAGTCCTCGCGCCTGACGGTGGTCGCCACGTGGTGCTCCCCTTTCCCCCCGACCTGTTATACGAGTGTACGGATGATGACCTTTGCGTACGGTCTCGGGGTCGCACGAATACCCGTTCGGCGGAAGATCAGTCGTGACGGAACGGTCGTGACCACGGGGTCGTGACAGGACAGGCAGGAACAGGAGTCCCGATGGCGCGAGAACCGAAGCAGGACCGCAGCCGCGCCACGCGGCGGCGACTGCTCGAGGCGACGATCGACTGCCTCGTCGAATCCGGTTGGGCCGCAACCGCGGTGAGTGTGGTCGCCGAGCGGGCAGGAGTGTCGCGCGGGGCCGCCCAGCATCACTTCCCGACCCGGGAGGATCTCATCACCGCATCGCTCGAGTTCATGTTCGACAGTCGCATCGAGCGGGTCCGCACCGAACCGTTCGACGTGCCCGAGGGCGTCGGCCGCACGGAGGCGGTGGTCGAGCGCATCGTCGACCAATGCACCGGCAACATGTTCAAGGCCGCCCTGCAGGTGTGGACGGCCGCGGCGGCCGATCCGGCTCTGCGCGAGATGCTCCTGCCGCTCGAGGAGAAGTTCGGCCGTGTCTCGCACGCGGTGGCCGTCGAGCAGCTCGGTGCCGACGACACCGACCCGGTCGTGCACCGGACGGTGCAGGCGACCCTGGATCTCGCGCGCGGCCTCGGCCTGGCCGACGTGCTGACCGACGACTCGGCCCGCCGGCGGGAGATCGTCCGTCACTGGGCCGCGCAGCTCGACGAGGTGCTCCGGGAGTCCTCGAGTCGTCGCACACAGGTGGGCCCGGCTCGGTAGTCTTCCCGCCATGCCTCTCCCGCGCATCGGAAGGACGGCGGCTGCCGTGGCGACGGTCGGTCTCATGGGTCTCGGTGCGGCGGCGTGCGGGAACTCCGACGACGCCGGACAGGTCGAGACCTCGCCGACCGCGTCCGTCACCGACCCCGGCCCGCTGTTCGACGAGTGCGGCGCGATGTCCGACGACGAGGTGGCGGCGGCTTTCGGTCTCGGCAGTTTCACGACGGTGACGCGCAACTCGGTGGGCTGCGAGTGGGAGATCTACGTCGGCGGCCCCAGCGTGAGCTTCTCGTGGTACCGGGGAAGTCCCATCGGCCGCGAACGCGCCGGCTCCGATCTCATCGGCCGGCCCGCCGCCGACGTCGAGATCGGGGGACGGTCGGGTTTCATGGGGTCTTATCAGAACGAGCTGGGGCAGACGACGCTGTGCGAGATCGGCGTGGAGTTCGGCGGCGACTTCGTCCACTGGTCGGTCTCGTACTCGAACCTCACGCCCGTCGCCGACGCCTGCGTCGTCGCTCGCGGCCTGGCCACCACGAGTGTGGAAAGGGTGCAGAAGTGAACGCCCGCCGCTGGTGCGCCGCATTCGCGACCGTCCTCACGACGGGTGCTCTGCTCACCGGATGTACCCGCACCATCGAGGGGCGGGCCGTCCCGGAGGGGATCGGCGGCGGCACGGGCGCCGAGTTCACCCGGCTGCTCACCGAGTGCGATGCCGTCGCCGACGAGAAGATCGCCGAGGCCGTGGGCGCGGACTACGTCTATCGCGGATTCTTCGGTGCGATCTGCCGCTGGGACGGTGAGGGACCCACGGGAGTAGTGAAGGTCACCTTCAACTGGTTCGAGACCGGTTCCCTCGACCACGAACGCGCCGCCGCCGAGGGACTCGGTTACGAGATCGAGAACACGACCATCGAGGGCCGGCGGGCACTGCAGATGCGCCGACCCGGCGATCCGCTGTCGTGCGGGGTCAGTTCCGGGGCGTCGACGACCGGCATCTTCGGCTGGTGGGTGCAGTACACCTCCGGGGGAGCGGACCCGTGTGAAGCTGCTGCTACGTTGGCCCGGCTCACACTGAACCTCAGCAGTTGACGGTGTGTGCGGATCCTCGGGAGGGTGCGCGCTTCTCACTTTGACCTCATGCGCGCACGCCGGGTATCGTTGTGGGTCGTGTCCGGCATGCCCGGGCCGGTCTGTGTGCCTATGCGAGGTAGTGCCGTGCGCGCGGTCTGTGGATATCTGCAGGAGCGAGCCCCCGGCTGCCTGTGTGGGGGTACGCGACACACCCGACCTCGTGTGCACACGAGGGGCGAGTGCGGGGCAGCAGCTTTCTTGCCCCAACCGATGGATCCCTAATTTCAGAACAGCCGAGGTTGCTCGAAGTGAGCAGCTTCAGACAACGAAGAAAGCCGGTTAATGCCAACCATCAATCAGCTGGTCCGCAAGGGCCGCCGCGACAAGGCCGCCAAGGTCAAGAGCGCGGCGCTCAAGGGCAGCCCCCAGCGTCGCGGTGTGTGCACTCGCGTGTACACCACCACCCCGAAGAAGCCGAACTCGGCTCTCCGTAAGGTCGCCCGTGTGCGCCTGACCTCCCAGGTCGAGGTCACCGCCTACATCCCCGGTGAGGGCCACAACCTCCAGGAGCACTCGATGGTGCTCGTGCGTGGCGGTCGTGTGAAGGACCTCCCGGGTGTGCGCTACAAGATCATCCGCGGCTCGCTCGACACCCAGGGTGTCAAGAACCGCAAGCAGGCCCGCAGCCGCTACGGAGCGAAGAAGGAGAAGGGCTGATGCCACGTAAGGGTCCCGCTCCCAAGCGCCCGCTGATCGCCGATCCGGTCTACGGTTCGCCGCTGGTCACCCAGCTGGTCAACAAGATCCTGCTGGACGGCAAGAAGTCCACCGCCGAGCGCATCGTCTACCAGGCGCTCGAGCAGGCTCGCGAGAAGACCGGTACCGATCCGGTCGTCACCCTCAAGCGCGCGCTCGACAATGTCAAGCCCGCCCTCGAGGTCCGCAGCCGTCGCGTCGGTGGTGCCACCTACCAGGTGCCGGTCGAGGTTCGCCCCGGTCGTTCCACCACGCTCGCACTGCGCTGGCTGGTGACGTTCTCGCGTCAGCGTCGCGAGAAGACCATGGTCGAGCGGCTCGCCAACGAGCTCCTCGACGCGAGCAACGGCCTCGGCGCCTCCGTGAAGCGCCGCGAGGACACGCACAAGATGGCTGAAGCCAACAAGGCGTTCGCGCACTACCGCTGGTGAGTCGTCGCCGACCGGGAGATGCCGTCATCGCGGACCTCCCGGTCGGCTGCTCGCACAACTGTGTCGGTCCCGTAAAGGCCGGCTGACAACACAAGAACATGTGGTCCGCACCCAAGGACCGACACGAGCTACGAGCGGGGTTACCTGTGGCACAGGAAGTGCTGACCGACCTGAACAAGGTCCGCAACATCGGCATCATGGCGCACATCGATGCCGGCAAGACCACCACCACCGAGCGCATCCTCTTCTACACCGGTGTCAACTACAAGATCGGTGAGACGCACGACGGTGCCTCGACCACCGACTGGATGGAGCAGGAGAAGGAGCGTGGTATCACCATCACCTCCGCTGCTGTGACCTGCTTCTGGAACAAGAACCAGATCAACATCATCGACACCCCCGGCCACGTCGACTTCACGGTCGAGGTCGAGCGGTCGCTGCGCGTGCTCGACGGCGCGGTTGCCGTGTTCGACGGCAAGGAGGGTGTCGAGCCCCAGTCCGAGCAGGTCTGGCGGCAGGCGGCCAAGTACGACGTGCCGCGCATCTGCTTCGTCAACAAGATGGACAAGATGGGCGCGGACTTCTTCTTCACCGTGCAGACGATCATCGATCGCCTGGGCGCGAAGCCGCTGGTCCTGCAGCTCCCCATCGGTGCCGAGGATGCCTTCGACGGCGTCGTCGACCTCGTCGAGATGAAGGCGCTCACCTGGCGTGGCACCACCGACATCGGCACCGAGGCCACGGTCGAGGAGATCCCGGCGGAGCTCGCCGACAAGGCTGCCGAGTACCGCGAGAAGCTGCTCGAGACGGTCGCCGAGTCCGACGAAGAGCTCATGGAGAAGTACTTCGGCGGCGAGGAGCTCACCGTCGCCGAGATCAAGGCGGCCATCCGCAAGATGACCGTCAACTCCGAGCTCTACCCGGTGCTGTGCGGCTCCGCCTTCAAGAACAAGGGCATCCAGCCCATGCTCGACGCGGTCATCGACTACCTGCCGAACCCGCTCGACATCGGCGACGTCATCGGCCACCAGGTCGGTAACGAAGAAGAGGAACTGCGTCGTAAGCCCTCGAAGGAGGAGCCCTTCTCGGCTCTCGCCTTCAAGATCGCTGCGCACCCCTTCTTCGGCAAGCTGACCTTCGTCCGCGTGTACTCCGGCCGGATCGACTCGGGCACCCAGGTGCTCAACTCGACCAAGGGCAAGAAGGAGCGCGTCGGCAAGCTGTTCCAGATGCACGCCAACAAGGAGAACCCGGTCGACGAGGCGGTCGCTGGCCACATCTACGCGATGATCGGCCTGAAGGACACCACGACCGGCGACACCCTGTGCGCGCAGGACGCCCCGATCGTCCTCGAGTCGATGACCTTCCCGGACCCGGTCATCCAGGTCTCCATCGAGCCGAAGTCGAAGGCCGACCAGGAGAAGCTGTCGACGGCCATCCAGAAGCTCGCCGAAGAGGACCCGACCTTCTCCGTGGAACTCGACGACGAGACCGGCCAGACCGTCATCGGCGGCATGGGCGAGCTCCACCTCGATATCCTCGTCGACCGCATGAAGCGCGAGTTCAAGGTCGAGGCCAACGTCGGCAAGCCGCAGGTCGCGTACCGCGAGACGATCACCAAGCCGGTCGAGAAGCTCGAGTTCACGCACAAGAAGCAGACCGGTGGCTCGGGCCAGTTCGCAAAGGTCATCATCGGCCTCTCGCCGTTCGTCGGCGAGGACGGCGCGACCTACGAGTTCGAGAACAAGGTCACCGGCGGTCGCATCCCGCGCGAGTACATCCCGTCGGTCGACGCGGGTGCCCAGGACGCCATGCAGTACGGCGTGCTCGCCGGCTACCCGCTGGTGAACCTGAAGGTCACCCTCATCGACGGTGCGTACCACGACGTCGACTCGTCCGAAATGGCGTTCAAGATCGCCGGTTCGCAGGCACTGAAGGAAGCGGCCCGCAAGGCCGCCCCGGTGATCCTCGAGCCCCTCATGGCGGTCGAGGTCACCACGCCCGAGGACTACATGGGTGAAGTGATCGGCGACCTGAACTCCCGCCGTGGCCAGATCCAGGCCATGGAGGAACGCAGTGGTGCCCGTGTCGTGAAGGCGCTGGTTCCGCTCTCGGAGATGTTCGGTTACATCGGCGATCTGCGGTCGAAGACCCAGGGTCGTGCGAACTTCTCCATGGTGTTCGATTCCTACGCAGAGGTTCCCTCGAACGTCGCGAAGGAAATCATCGCCAAGGCGACCGGCGAGTAGCCTCCGGGTTATCCCTCGGTCACCTGCACGACCAAGTAATACAAACCGCACTGCTGCATACAGCAAGCAACAACAGTCCAGGAGGACATCCAGTGGCGAAGGCGAAGTTCGAGCGGACCAAGCCGCACGTGAACATCGGCACCATCGGTCACGTCGACCACGGCAAGACCACCACCACGGCTGCGATCACCAAGGTGCTTGCCGACAAGTTCCCCGACCTGAACGAGAGCTTCGCTTTCGATCAGATCGACAAGGCACCTGAGGAGAAGGCTCGTGGTATCACGATCAACATCTCCCACGTCGAGTACCAGACCGACAAGCGCCACTACGCGCACGTCGACGCCCCGGGTCACGCGGACTACATCAAGAACATGATCACCGGTGCCGCCCAGATGGACGGCGCGATCCTGGTCGTGGCGGCCACCGACGGCCCGATGCCCCAGACGCGTGAGCACGTGCTGCTCGCTCGCCAGGTCGGCGTTCCCTACATCCTCGTCGCCCTGAACAAGGCCGACATGGTCGACGACGAGGAAATCCTCGAGCTCGTCGAGATGGAGGTGCGCGAGCTCCTCGCTTCGCAGGAGTTCGACGAGAACGCTCCGGTCGTCCCGATCTCCGCTCTCAAGGCTCTCGAGGGTGACGAGAAGTGGGTCCAGTCGATCGTCGACCTCATGCAGGCCGTCGACGACTCCATCCCGGACCCGGTCCGTGAGACCGACAAGCCGTTCCTCATGCCCGTCGAGGACGTCTTCACCATCACGGGTCGTGGCACTGTCGTCACCGGCCGTATCGAGCGTGGCGTGATCAACGTCAACGAAGAGGTCGAGATCGTCGGCATCCGCCCCGATTCGACCAAGACCACGGTCACCGGCATCGAGATGTTCCGCAAGCTGCTCGACCAGGGCCAGGCCGGCGACAACGTCGGTCTCCTCGTCCGCGGCATCAAGCGCGAGGACGTCGAGCGTGGCCAGGTCGTCGTCAAGCCGGGCACCACGACTCCCCACACGGAGTTCGAGGGCCAGGCCTACATCCTCAACAAGGAGGAGGGCGGCCGCCACACGCCGTTCTTCAACAACTACCGCCCGCAGTTCTACTTCCGTACCACGGACGTGACGGGCGTTGTGACCCTCCCCGAGGGCACCGAGATGGTCATGCCCGGTGACAACACCGAGATGTCCGTCAAGCTGATCCAGCCGGTCGCCATGGACGAGGGCCTCCGCTTCGCGATCCGCGAGGGTGGCCGCACCGTCGGCGCCGGTCGCGTCACGAAGATCATCAAGTAGGCACCGCCTACGGGATCATCAAGTAGGCACCGCCTACGGGATCATCAAGTGAGCTAGTCCTCACTGACGCTCGAACGGCGTCCACCCTCCGGGTGGGCGCCGTTCGGCGTTTCTGGATCACAAGCGATCAGCCGACGATCTCCTTCAGCTGGTTTGCCACGGGGGTCACCGGTTCCTCCCCGTCGGCCGTCGGGATGTCGCTGTTCACGGCGGCGACGACCACGGCCCGGCGCTCGGGCAGATATCCCACGTAGGTGTTGAAACCGGGGAGTTCGCCCGTGTGGCCGAGCCAGCCGTTCTCGATACCGAGCCCGAGGCCGTAGGCGCGCGTGTCGGTCGCACCGGGGACGTCGAACAGGAACGAGTCGAGACGGAGCTGCTGCATCTCGGGGGAGAGGATGCCCTCGCCCGTCCCGAGGGCCGTGCCCCACAGTTCGAGGTCGTCGACGGTGGAGATCACCGCGCCGGCCGACCATCCCCACGACGGGTTCCAACCGGTCGCATCGGCCGTCTGCCCGTCCGGCTGTCCCTGTTCGGTGATCCCGTACAGGTGCGGTGACGCGATGGCCGCGTCGGTGGGCATCACGGTGTCGGCCATGCCCAGGGGCTCGAAGATGTTCGCCCGGAAGTACTCGTGCAGGCTCTGCCCGGAAACCTGCTCGACGACCAGCCCGAGCGCGATCGTGTTGGTGTTGGAGTACTCGAACCGCTCCCCGGGAGCGAAGTTCGGTGCGTCACCGCGTACGTAGTCGAGGAGTTCGTCCGGGGTCCACGGTGCCTCCGGATCGTCGAAGAGTTGCTGCTGGAATTCCTCGTCGAAGGTGTAGCTGGGGATGCCGCTCACCATCGAGGCCAGCTGACCTAGGGTGGCGACGTCGCCGTTCGGCAGGCCCGGCACATAGCGGCCGATCGGATCCTCCAGCGACAGGCGGTCGTCCTCCGCCAGTTGCAGTAGAGCGGTGATCGTCATCGTCTTCGTGATGCTGCCGATGCGGGTGTGGTCGTCCGGGCCGGGTTCCTCCGATCGATCCGCACCGATCGTGCCGGACGAACCGGTCCACTCGTAGTCCGGGGTGACCACGCGCGCAACGACTCCCGGAAAGCCGACTTCCTCGCGGACGCGGTCGAGCACGTCCTGGAACTCGTCGGCGGGCGCCGCGCCGGTAGCGGTCGCATCGGTCGCAGTCGCTTCGGACGTTGCGGCGAGCGGTGATTCGCTCGAGGTGTCGTTGCCGCAGGCGGCCGCGACGGTGAGGATCACGGCGGACAACACGATCGGTAGTCGACGCACAGCACTCTCCTCGGTCGAGACGACGGTGTGAGAACGACAGTGATCAGTATGTGCCGTTCGGCAGGACGTCGGGTCTGTTTTCGAACCCGGAGATGAGCGCGCCGTACACGATGCGCCGTGCGTCAGGCGCTCTCGATCGCGGCGAGGAGCATCCGCGCCGTCACCGCGATCATCCGGGTCCGATCGGATCTCCGGGGCCGCAAGAGGGCGATCCGTGAACACAGGCTCGCCGTCGCTCCCATCACGATGAACACGAGATCGTCGAGTGCTGCGTCGTCGAGATCGGGTCGCAGCCGCGCCGGGATGATGCGTCCGAGCGGCCGCAGCGGACCTTCGACCTCGGCCCACGCGAGTCCGAACTCGATCTCCTCGGAGGTGTACGACACCCGGAGCACCGCGGCGTGTTTCTCGAACGCGGCGGTGAGGCTTTCCACGACCGTCGCCATGGCGTCCTCCGGCTGCTGGTCCATCGCCCGCCCGATGGCGGTGGACAGCGAGGTGGTGATCGCGTGGACGGCGGTCATGCGGAGTTCGTCGAGCACGGCGTCGACGTCGGGGAAGTATCGGTAGACCGTCCCGATGCTCACGTGGGCGTGCTCGGCGAGTGCCGTGGTGCTGATCCGCGCGGTGGGGCTGCGCTCGAGCAACTCGTACGCAGAGATGAGGAGCAACTTGCGGGTGTCGTGACTTCGCTGCTGCACAGGACGCTTCCGAGGGATTCTGCCTGCGGTTCTGTTGCCGCGCGGGGAGCTCATGAAAAGTGAATAGTAAGTGAGGATTCCTCGTGTTTCCATGGATGCATGGAGCGACACATCCCACGTGATCTCGTCAACGCCGACCTTGCGGTGCGCCGATACGCAGATCTCGGCGAGCGCTGGCTCGACGGCATGTGGCAGGCCGACCCGCCGGCCGACGCCGTGGTGAACGACGACTTCGGTCCGAACTCCGCGACGGCTGCCGTGCGCGTCGCACTCACCCACGGTGTCGAGGCGGTCCCCGACGCACCCGAATCCCTGCGAGAGCTGTTCGCCTTCCTCGACGACGAACCCGCCTGGGTAGACCACGACCGCATCGACAACGCCGCCGACGCGCTCGTTCGGCACACGCCGATCCTCGGCATGGTGCTCGGTGCTGCCTCGCTGCTGCGCGGTGCCGGAAACTTCATCGCCGGAAAGCCTCTCGCACTGACGGGCCGCTATGTGAGTCAGCCGGCCGTGCGGTCGGTCGAGGTCGGGGAGTGGTTACGGCACGTCCTCACTCGCGGCGGAATGCGCCGCGACGGAGGCGGATTCGCGTTCACGGTGCGGGTGCGCCTGATCCACGCCCACGTGCGCAAGGGCATTCTCGCGAGCGGGGTGTGGGACGAGGACGCCTGGGGAGTGCCGATCCCGCAGTCGTACATGGCGCTCACGATGGCCGAGTTCGGGCACATCGCGGTCGAGGCGATGCAGATCCTCGGGGTGCGCTTCACCGATCGCGAACTCGACGACATCTACCACCTGTGGCGCTACGTCGGGCACGTGATCGGGATGGGCGAGGAACTGGGCCTGCGCACCGAACGCGATCACATCGCGGTCGAGGACCTGTACCGGCTCACCTCGCCCGGCCCCAGCGACGAGGACCGGGATTTCGTCACCGCGCTGACCGAGCAGTATCTCGTCCCGGAGCTGGCCAACCTGCTGCCGGGCACCGCACCGATCCGGACGACGGTCGCCCGCACGGTGATGCACTCGCTGCAGCGGGTGTTCATCGGTGACGCCGACGCCGACGCCCTGCACATCCCCGACAGCCCGCTCAAGCACGTCCTCGGACGCGTCGGGCCGCTGCTCGCGCTCGTCGACCGCGTCCAGGAATTCCGCTATCCGGACCTCGAACGCACCACGCAGCGGGCGTACAAGGTGCGCGACGTGGCGATGGACCGGATGCGCGTGGACTACAGCGTCGAGCACGACCTCGTGGACGCGGCCCGAAGCTGAGCCACCCCGGGCCGGATGGGTTCCGGCCCGGGGTGGGTGGGCTCAGTGGACATCCACAGCCGGGTCGAGATGTACCAGGACCTGCGTCGCCACGTGCGCCCCGCCGAGAGCGCGCGCGACCCGCTGGGCGGCATCCTCCGCGGCTTCCGTCAGCTCGGTGACATCGATGGTCGGGTCGGCGTGCACCACCACCGAGAGCGTCGGCAGGTGGCGTTCGACGACCGCGCGTCCGCGCACGGCCCGCACGCCCGGCAGGGCGGCGAGTTCGGCTGCCACACCGTCGACGACGGGACCGAGTTCGACACCGAGGGTCGCGTCGGTGACCTGGTCGTAGAGCTGCACGGTCGACGTGCGCCGGCGCGACAGGTTGACAGCGAGCAACGCGATGCCGAGCACGAGTCCGCCCGCGAAGACCGACCACAGGGCCGGTGTCCACCACGACTGGTCCGGGACGTCGGTCACGCGGGGACGGTCGAGACGCGAGAGTTGCTCTCGAGCTAGGGGAACCTGCCACACCCACGCCAGGGCGAATGCGCCGGCACCGGCGAGGGCGAGGCCCGCCAGGAAGGTGACGAGCCGATTCGCCAGCACGGTACGGAGTTTCACCGCGCCACCTCCACCACGAGTTCGACGGGGTCGGCGAGCGCCGCGAGGTTCGGGGCGACCGCGCCGCGCACGGACGCGGTGATCTCGTCGACCGGTGTCTCGTCCTCGATCGAGATGCGCACCACGGCACGGCGACGGTCGACGACCGTGCGGGCCGTGCGCACGCCGGTGAGCGCGGACGCGTGGGCGCTGCACATGCGTGCGACGTCCGTGCGCCGCATCCACACCGTGGGCACCGGCCCCGCGACCTGCAGCGGCACATGCGTCCGGCGGCGGGGTTTGAGGGCGACGACGATCAGGACGATCCCGAGGACGAGGCAGACGCCCGCGACGGGTGCGAGCCAGGTGTGCCAGTGCAGACGGCCGAACCACTCGAAGGAGTTGCGCAGCCACGGGGCACCGCCGTACGTCCCGTTGACGATGAGCAGTTCCCGGGCGGCGACGAACGACAGGGCGAGCGCCGCGATCGCCACGATCGCGGCGGCGGGTGCGGCCGCGGGCGGCGCCAGCGGTGGCAGGGGAGCGACGGTGGGGATGTCGGGATGCGGAGTGGTCCGCGCCGCGACGATGTCGGATTCCAGGTACTCGACGGGTGGCTGCGCCTCGTCGGTCTCGCCGTCCTCGACGAGCGCGGTCGCGACGATGAGCACGTTGAGTTCGCTGATCCGCATGCCCGTCAGGTCGTTCAGCTGGCGTTCGACCGCGTCGTGGACCCGGCGGGTGAGCATCGCCGCGTCGTACGGCCATTCGGCGGCGATGTAGAGATTCACCGCGACGGCCTTCGCGCCGGTGGTGACGTCGGCCCGGGGCAGGTCGCGGCCGGTGAGACGCAGGATCCCACCTCCGCTGTGCCGCACCACACCGGGAACGCCGAGCGCGGCAGCCGCGGCGATGCGTTCGATCGCACGGTCCTTGACGACAAGGCTGCCGCGTTCGCCCGGGGGAACGACCCCGGTCCCGGTGTCGTCGGATGTCCCGACGTCGGACGCGGTGGGATCAGCCACGGCCCCGACTCCTCAACAGGGCGCCGAGGTCGAGGTGGCCGTCGCGATGGGCGCCGATCGCGGCACCGAGCGCGCCGAGCAGCACGGCGAACAGCAGACCGCTGAACCCGCCGATGATGCCGGCGAGGGCCAGGAGCAGCCCCGCGAGGAGTCCGACGACGGTGTTGCTGACGGGTGTGTGGTTCACGATGGGGCTCCTTCTCGTTCACCGGCGTGGACATCTTCGATGGTCACTTGGACGGGGACGTCCACCAGCGGGGACACCCGGACGCGGACGGCGTCGGCGACGGCCGGGAGATCGGCGGGGATCCGCACGACGATGTGCACCGCGCACAGCTGATCGGTCAGCCGCACACCTTCGACCCGTCGGCCGGGCAGATAGGTGGCGACCTCCCCGAATGCGCCGCGGTGCAGACCCACGACGCCGGGAACGGACAGCGCAGCGTCCGCCACCAGGTCGGCCGCATTCGCCTGCGCTGCTGATCCGGGGTTCACTGCACGCGGGGTTTGGCGTCGTCGGTGAGGGCCGCGGCCTCTTCGTGGAGCATCACGTCGAAGACCGTGATGTTGACCTCGGTGACCTCGAGTCCCGTCATGCGTTCGACCGCAGCGATGACGTTGTGCCGGATGGCGACGGCGAGTTCGTGCAGCGCGACGCCGTATTCGGCGACGATGCCGATGTCGATCGCGGCCTGACGTTCACCGACCTCGACGGCGACACCCTGTCCGTGGTTGATGCGCGCACCGGGGATGCGGTCGCGCAGTGCGCCCACGACGCGGGCGGTGCCGGCGCCCACCTCGATGACGCCGCTGATCTCGCGGGTCGCGAGCCCCGCGATCTTGGCCACCACCGCGTCCGCGATGATCGTGCGGCCCTGCGGGTCGGCGGATCCGGAGGAGGTTCCGGCGCCGAACTGTATGCGGCTGATACCTGCGCCGCTGTCGCTGGTCATGAGGGGCTCCCAGGTAGGTGTACCGGTCGTGTTCCGTGCTCGATCCTGTGCTGGATCCCATTGTCCTCACGGTGCCTCGAACTCTAACGGCCGACGTAGGTCTGTCGCCCGTCGTCGCTGTTTGGTAAGAACGTGGGACGCGGAGTGGGATGCATCACTACCGCGCGGCACGCGCATGCGTGTCACAACAGACGAAGCGAAGGATGGGCCGAGGGTGTCGAACGAGCGGGAGACCGAGAGTACGCCGGAGCGCGTCGTGGTCGTGGGCGCCGGCCTGGCGGCGGTGCGTACCGCCGAAGAGCTGCGCCGGGCCGGATACGAGGGCGAACTCGTGCTCGTCGGCGACGAGACGCACCTGCCCTACGACCGCCCGCCCCTGTCGAAGGAGGTCCTGCGCGGCGACCGCGACGACACGACTCTTCGGCCGAGCGAGTTCTTCGGCGACAACCGCATCGAGTTGATGCTCGGTGCCGCGGCTCGCTCGGTCGACACCGCGTCGCGCATCCTCACGCTCAGCGACGGCACCGAACTCGGCTACGACGAACTCGTCGTCGCCACGGGTCTGCGGCCCCGCCGCATCCCCGGTCTGCCGGATCTGGCGGGGGTCCACGTCCTGCGGTCGCTCGAGGACAGCCGCGCCCTGCGCGAGGCGATCGTTCCGGGTGCCCGCGCGCTCGTCGTCGGTGCCGGGTTCATCGGGTGCGAGGTCGCGGCGAGCCTGCGGGCGCGCGAGGTGGAGGTCGTGCTGGTCGAACCGCAGCCCACCCCGCTCGCATCGGTGCTCGGTGCCGAGGTCGGTGCTCTGGTCACCCGCCTGCACACCGCCGAGGGCGTCGACGTGCGTGCCGGCGTCGGATTGTCGGAGATCCGCGGCGACGGCCGTGTCACCTCCGCCGTCCTCGGCGACGGCCGTGTCACCTCCGCCGTCCTCGGCGACGGCAGCGAGATCGACGTCGACCTCGTCGTGCTGGGCATCGGTTCGATCCCGGCCACCGAGTGGCTCGAGGGATCGGGTGTCGAAGTCGAGAACGGTGTCGTGTGCGACGGCACGGGCCGCACCTCCACCCCGCACGTGTGGGCCGTCGGCGATGTCGCGTCCTGGCAGGTACCGGCTGGTGGGCGCAGGCGCATCGAGCACTGGACGAACGCCGGCGAGCAGGCATCCGTCCTGGCGAAGACCATCATGGGCGTCGAGGCCGGGGCCGCCGCACAGGTGCCCTACTTCTGGAGCGACCAGTACGACATCAAGATCCAGGGCCTCGGTGCGGTCACCGCCGACGACACGGTGCACGTCGTGCGCGACGACGGCCGCAAGTTCCTCGCGTACTACGAGCGCGACGGCAGGTTCGTCGGCGCTGTGGGCGGCGGCCTGCCCGCGCTGGTCATGAAGTCGCGCGCGAAGATCGCTGCGGGCGCCCCGATCGACGAGCTGCTCACGGCGGCGGTCTAGGGGAGTGAGCTGCGCGCCGGAACGACCGCCGTCGGGCCGGCCGTGCGCGACCCGCTAGATTCGTAGGGTGATCGTTGCGCTCATCGACTCGGGTCTCGGGCTGTTGCCGACGTCCGCGTGGCTGCGACGGTTGCGTCCCGATCTCGACCTCATGTTGTCGACGGATCCCGACGGTGCCCCGTGGGGCCCGAAGTCTCCGGACTGGGTGATCGACCGGGTCGTCACCACCGCCCGTCGCGCCGTCGCCCGGGGCGCCGAGGTGGTCGTGCTCCCATGCAACACCGCATCGGTGACCGCCCTCGAACACGTCCGGGCCGATCTCGGTCCGGCGGTGCCCGTGGTGGGCACGGTCCCCGCGGTCAAGCCCGCGGCCGCGGCGTGCGATTCGGTGGCGATCTGGGCCACCGCGGCGACCACCGCGAGCAGGTACCAGGCGAATCTGATCGACCAGTTCGCGAACGGGTCCGAGGTCGTCGGCGTGGCGTGTCACGGACTTGCCGACGCCATCGATGCGGGTGATCGGGTGGCCGTCGCCGCAGCGGTCGCCTCCGCGGCCGAGCGCACCCCTCGGGATGTCCAGGGTGTGGTTCTCGGTTGCACCCACTATCCGCTTGTCGCCGACACCATCATCGAACACCTGCCGGCCGGAGTGCGCCTGTTCGACAGCGCCGAGGCCGTCGCACGGCAGACGCTGCGCCGGATCGATGCGCTCGGGCGACCCGCCTCGGGTTCGGGCCGTGTCGAAGTCTTCCGCAGCGGTGTGCCCGGAGAGTTGCCGCTGGCAGCGACGGTCTTCGCTGCCGGTCGCGCCCTGCTCGCGGCGCCCGGCGACATGCGGGACGAGGACGTCGAGGACGCCACCTCCCTCTGAGTGTCCGAGCCGTCGGGTGGATGGCCGGAGGAATACTTCGTCGAGCGAAGTATGTTGGTGAAGGGGTGTTCACCAATTCGCGCGGAGGCGCTCGTTCGTTTCCGCGTGGGACACGCCGTTCGTCTCTCGCGTGGAACGCGCCGATCACCTTCTGGAGGTTCGATGACTGCTCCCGTCCAGCCCCGCGGCCGTATCCGCTCGTTCGGTTTCGCCGTGGTCGGCCTGGGAGCGTTCACCCTCACCGCGTCGTCGTCGGCACCGTCACCGCTGTATCCCGTCTACCAGCAGATGTGGGGGTTCTCCGCGGCGATGCTCACGGTGGTGTTCGCGGTCTACGTGCTCGCACTGCTCGCGGCGCTCGTGACGGTGGGGTCGCTGTCCGACCACGTCGGGCGCAGACCCGTGATCGTGACGGCCCTGCTGTTGCTCGCGGCGAGCATGGTGGTCTTCATCGCCTCCCCGGGGGTGGGGTGGCTGATCGTCGCGCGGATCCTGCAGGGTCTGGCGGTGGGCGCGGCGACGAGCGCGCTGGCGGCGGCCGTGATCGAGATGCAGCCGAACAGGCACATCGGTCCGCTGATCAACACCGCGGCGCCGTCGCTCGGCCTCGCGCTCGGCGCGGCGGGAGCCGGCGTACTCGTACAGTTCGCGCCGCTCCCCACGGTCCTGAGTTATGCGGTCGTCGGCGTTCTCGCCGTCGTGCTGGCGATCGCGCTGATCTTCGTGCCGGAGACCTCGCCGTCGGTGGGTTTCCCGTCGCGACGCGACGCCCTGCGGAGCCTGGTGCCGAGCGCGTCGGTGCCCCGTGAGGTCCGGGGCCGCTATCTGCTCATCCTGCCCAGTCTGATGTCGGCGTGGGCACTCGGCGGGCTGTACATGTCGCTGGGGCCCTCGATCGTCGACTCGGTGTTCGGTATCGACAACCGCCTCGCCGCGGGTCTGGCGATCGGCACGCTGTTCACGGCGGGCACGGTCGCGGCGACCACCACGGCCCGCCGCGACCCCCATCGCATCGTGATCCTCGGGGCCGTGTTGCTCGCGACGGGACTGGCCGCGGTGATCACCGCGCTCCTCACGGGATGGGTCGCGGCGTACTACGCGGGTACCGCGGTCGCCGGCTTCGGCTGGGGTTCGACCTTCGTCGCGGCCATGGGCGTGGTCGGCTCGCTCGGCCGACCCCACGAGCGCGGCCGGATATTCGCAACGACCTTCGTCGTCTGCTACTTCGCGTTCTCGGTGCCCGCGATGGCCGCCGGGGCGGCGGCCGGATCGTTCGGCCTGATGTCCACCGCCGTCGGCTACGGCGTGGTCGTCGCCGTGCTGGCGCTCGTGGCCGGGGTCGGCGTGCTCGTGCGAAAGCCGAAGCCCGACTCCGCCGGGATGCGGGAAGTGCCCGTCCCCGCCCGTTCGTAGGGGCCGGGCACTTCCGCAGAGAGCGGGATCAGCGGGGCGTGAACCCGCCGGCTCAGAACTCGATCTTGAGGTGGTCGGTCACCGGCCGGGCCTGGCAACCGAGGATGTAGCCCGCCTCGATGTCCTCGGGGTCGAGCACGTCGCAGTTCTCCATCTCGACCTTGCCCTCGAGCACGGTGCACGCGCACGATCCGCATTCGCCCTCCTGACACGAATACGGCACGTCGATGCCCTTCGCGAGCATGATGTCGACGAGGGTCTGCGTACGCGGCCACGAGAGCTTGTGGACCTCGCCGTCGAGTTCGACCTCGACGGTCGCGGCGTCGGCGGCGTCCTCGTCGCTGACCTCGACCGGCGCCTGGTCGGCGAACGGGTCGCCCGACAGCGAGTTGAAGACCTCGGCGTGCACGCGGGCGCGGGGCATGCCCACGGTGTTCAGTGCCTGGTGGACCGTGTCCATGAACGGTCCGGGGCCGCACATGAACGCCTCGTACGACTCGTAGGGCGTTGCGATCGCCGCGAGCTGGTCGGCGGTGGGCAGACCCTGGACGGACTCGAGCCAGTGCACGACGGTCAGGCGCGTCGGGTACTTCTCCGCGAGAGCCCGCAGCTCCTCGGCGAAGATGACGGACTTCTCGTCGCGGTTGGCGTAGACCAGCACCACCGTGCCGCCGCCCTGGGTGAGCGCGGACTTGAGGATCGAGATCACCGGGGTGATGCCGCTGCCGGCGCCGAACAGCAGGAAGTCGTGGTCGAGCGACTTCGGGGTGAAGACGCCCGCGGGAGGGAGCACCTCGAGGGTCTGTCCGGCCGCGATGTTGTCGCACAGCCAGTTGGATCCGTAGCCGTCGGAGGTGCGCTTGACGGTGACCTTGGGGGCGTCGTCGGTGAACGGCGAGCTCGCGAGCGAGTAGCAGCGGGCCACCGAGCCCGTCCGGTCGCTCGGGATGCGCAGGGTGAGGAACTGGCCGGGCCGGTAGGCGAATTTGTCGCGCAGCTCGTCCGGGACGGCGAACACGATCGACCGCGTGTCGGCGGTCTCCTCGACGACGGCGGACACGGTGAGGATCACCGAGCGTGAGCCGTGGGGCACCTCGACAGTCGTCATGGGTGGGTCTCGTCCTCTCCTGCAAAGATGGCCGCGCACGACCGAATCTAGAACGTGTTCTAATTCAGGTTACCAGCGCACATGGGATGAGGAAAACGGTACCGGCACTGCTCGGGCGGGTGCGGCGCCCACCCGGTCAGCGGGAGGTGCCCTACCCGAACGGGTGGTGCCCCCGCGGCGACCGGACGGTTTCGGCCGCTGCGTCTTTCACGCCTCGCAGCTCTGGTCGATGGTGAATCGCGGATGAGGTCCACATCACACTCCCGATCCGGTACACCCCCTCTGCGAGGAGATACACCATGGCAATCGAGCTCAATCAGATCTGGGACTTCCCGATCAAGGAATTCCACCCCTTCCCCCGCGCGCTGATGGGTGTCGGCGCCCACGACATCCTCGGCGTCGAGGCGAAGAACCTCGGCTTCAAGCGCGCCCTGCTGATGACCACCGGCCTGCGCGGATCGGGGATCATCGAGGAGCTCATCGGCAAGATCGAGTACCAGGGCGTCGAGGTCGTCCTCTACGACAAGGTCGAGTCCAACCCCAAGGACTACAACGTCATGGAGGCCGCGGCGCTCTACCAGAAGGAGAAGTGCGACTCGATCATCTCCGTCGGGGGCGGATCGAGCCACGACGCCGCGAAGGGCGCCCGCGTCGTGATCGCCCACGACGGCCGCAACATCAACGAGTTCGAGGGCTTCGCGAAGTCCACCAACAAGGAGAACCCGCCGCACATCGCCGTCTCCACGACCGCCGGTACCGGCTCCGAGACGTCTTGGGCCTACGTCATCACCGACACCTCCGACATGGACCACCCACACAAGTGGGTCGGCTTCGACGAGGCCACGATCGTCACCCTCGCGATCGACGACCCGCTGCTCTACTACAGCTGCCCCCAGCACTTCACCGCCTACTGCGGTTTCGACGTCCTCGCCCACGGCTCCGAGCCGTACGTCTCCCGGCTGGACTTCGCCCCGTCGCTCGGCAACGCCCTGTACTCGATCGAGCTCGTCGCGAAGCACCTGCGTGAAGCGGTCTTCGAGCCGCGCAACCTCAAGGCCCGCGAAGGCATGATGAACGCCCAGTACATCGCCGCGCAGGCCTTCAACTCCGGCGGCCTCGGCATCGTGCACTCCATCTCGCACGCCGTCTCGGCCTTCTTCGACAGCCACCACGGCCTCAACAACGCCATCGCCCTACCGCGCGTGTGGGAGTACAACCTGCCCTCCCGCTACGAGCATTACGCCCGCATCGCCACCGCGATGGGCGTGGACACCCGCAACATGACCACCGTCCAGGCCGCCGACGCGGCCGTCGAAGCGGCGATCCGGCTCGCGAAGGACGTCGGCATCCCCGACAACTTCGGGCAGGTGCGCACCGACTCGTACGAGAAGAACCAGATGAACACCAAGAAGTATGCGGGTCGCGGAGACGCGATCCGCGGCGACGAGAAGACCGTCCGGGCGATCTCCGAGCACATCCAGGACGACTGGTGCACCCCGGGCAACCCCCGCGAGGTCACCGTCGACTCGATGATCCCGGTCGTCGACCACTGCATCAACCGGTCCTACTGAGAACCCGCGCTCCCGGGGCGTCCCCTGCGCCCCGGGAGCGCCCTGCTCCGCTGCGACCACGCCACAGAAGGAGACCCCGGATGACCCCGTTCGCCTCGGGCGCCGAGTTGAAGGATGCGCTGCGCCGGCACGACTACATCGCCGACGACGAGTTCGCGACCGTCGTGCACCTCGCCACCGCACTCGAGCGGCCCCTACTGCTCGAAGGCCCCGCCGGGGTCGGCAAGACCGAACTGGCCAAGGCGCTCGCCGCGGTCGGCGGCCGGAAACTGGTTCGACTGCAGTGCTACGAAGGGCTCGACGACAGCCGCGCCCTCTACGAGTGGGACTACGCCAAACAGCTGCTGCACGTGCAGATGCTGCGCGACCGCATCGGCGAACTGCTCGCCGGTCGCGCCGACCTCGCGGACGCGTCGAAGTTCCTCGCGCAGCAGGACTTCGGACTGTACTCGGAGACCTTCCTGTCGGTCCGTCCGCTGCTCGAGGCCGTGCTCTCGGACGAGCCGGTGGTCCTGCTCGTCGACGAGGTGGACCGCACCGAGGAATCCATGGAGGCACTGTTGCTCGAGGTGCTCGCCGAACGGCAGGTGACGATCCCCGAGGTCGGCACGTTCACGGCCCGGTCCACACCGTGGGTGATCCTGACCTCCAACGACACTCGCGAGTTGTCACCCGCGCTCAAGCGTCGCTGCCTGCACTACCACGTCGGATACCCGACACCCGAGCGTGAACGCGAGATCGTCACCGCGCGGGTGCCGGACGTGCGCCCGGGAACGGCTCACCAGATCGTCGACCTGTCCCGGACCCTGCGCGATCTGCCGCTGCGCAAGAGTCCCTCGATCTCGGAGGTCATCGACGCCGCACGTGCGGCGACGGTGATGGGACACGACGCCGACGACCCGGATTCGCTGGGCGGCATGCGCGACGTGCTGCTGGCGACGCTGCTCAAGTACACCGGCGACGTCGACCTCGCGAAGACCCGGCTCGGCGGTGCGGCACCGGCAGCCGCGGTGTCCGAACCGATCGCACCCGAAGCGAGTGCGCCCGAAGCTGTTGTGACCGAATCTGTTTCGTCGCGTGAACGCGTGACGGTCGCATCGCGCCCGGCGAACACCACGACGGCCGTCTTCCGGGGACGCGGTGGTGGCGGTCGCGACGCCGCGGGCAGCGGACTGCGGGGGTGACCCCGCAATGCACGCATCCCGGGTCACACAGGTGACCGCGCTCGACGAGCGTCGCCCCCGCTACGTGCTCGACGTGGTAGCGGCGGTGTTCGGCCTGCTCCTGCGACGCCACGGTGTCGCGGCGTCACCGGCCGAGAGCATCGAGGTGCGCCGGGTGCTCGACCTGGTCTCCGTCCGCGAGCGGGATTCACTGCGCTCGTGCCTGCGGGCGGTGTGCGCCAAGTACCCGCACGAGCGGGCCGGTTTCGAGCGCGCTTTCGACGAGTTGTTCGGTGCGGTCGACGCCGCCGTCGCCGCGAGCGGCGGCGGTCCCGCCCGGGCGCAGTTCGCCGAATCCCTGCCGGCGGCGCTCGAGATCGGCGACGACCCGAGCATCGCGCGCTACGCCGAGTACAACGACCGCGCAGCCGAGGTCGGCGACCACTTCGACACCCCGGAGGCCCGCAAGGGGTTCAACCCGCACAAGGACGACGACGATGTGTCGATGACGTCGTCCGATGCCGATCTGTCGGTGGACACGGGTGCGGACTCGGGCCGTCGCGGCGTCACCTACACCGTCGACGTCGAGAATGCGGCGACCACGACGGTGGGTGATCTGTCCGGTGAACCGGGTGCCGCGGTCGTCGGATCGCTGTCGTGGGACGACCCGGCGTCGATCCTCGCGTGGCTCGACGCCTACGACCCGCACCGCACCTACGGGGGAGAGGTCCTCGACGAACCCCTCTCCGCATCGCAACTCGCGCGACTCGTGGACGCGGTCGAGGCGTTCGTCGCCTCACTCGCCGCCGCGGTGCCGGGCGCCGAGGGTGTCGAGGCGCCCGAATCGCACGACGCCGCCGGCATCGATCGCGCCGAGATCGAGCTCGCGTGCCACGAGGTGCTGCGCCGCATGCGCGGACCGGTCCGGCCCCATCCGCGTGAGCGGACCCGCGGACGGCTCGACATGCGCAGGACCGCCCGGGCGGGGATGCGGACCGACGGTGTGCCGTTCCGGCTCGTCGTCCGCGCACCCCGCCCCGACCGGGTGCGGCTGCTCGTCCTCGCCGACGTCTCGCTGTCGGTCCGCCCGATCACATCGTTCACGCTCCGGCTCGCCCAGGCGATGCACGGGCGGGCGCACCGGTGCCGGGTGGTCGCCTTCGTCGATCGTCCGGTGGACGTGACGACACAGTTGCTCGCCGCCGGCGGTGACGGTGCCCTGGCCGCCGTACTCGCCCATCCTGCCGTCGATCTCGAGGCGAGCAGCGACTACGGAAGGATGTTCGACGAACTGCTCACCGAGCACTCCGGATCGATCGACGGCCGGACGTCGGTGCTTGTCGTGGGGGACGGGCGCTGCAACGGCCTGCCCCCGCGCACCGATCGGCTCGAGGAACTCCGTCGCCGCGTGCACCGCCTCGCGTGGATCACGCCCGAACCCGAGCGGTACTGGACGCAGGCGACCTGCGCGATGCCCGGCTACGCCGAACTGTGCGACGAGGTGGTCGTCGCCCGCGACGGCGCGCAACTGCTCGCGCGCGCCGCCGAACTCGGCCACGCCCTGCGGTGAACGGCGCTCACCGCGTCGCGGACCCGGCAAGCAGTTCCTCGAGTCGTTCGAAGCCCTCGGTCAGGCCGGTCTCCATACCCGCTTCCGCCATGCCGTCGCGGGCCTCCTGTCTCGGGTACACGGAATGGCCGACCAGCTTGCAGGGACGTTCCCGAGGTCGACGAAGGTGAGCGTCTCGAGGCTCACCACATCAGGGAACCCGAGATATTCGAAGGTCTGGACGATGAACTCGTTCTCGCGGACGGTGTGGAAGACACCCGCGAAGCGGTAGCTGCCGCTGTCGTCGGAGTGTTCGTAGCGGTACGAACCGCCGGTGCGGAGGTCGTACTCCTCGATCTTCATCTCCAGGCCGCGCGGGCCGAGCCACTGCGCGACGGCGTCGAGACCGCGGAACTGCTGTTCCTTCACCAACCGGTAGCGGTCGATCCAGGAGGTCAGCATCTCCAGCCGTGCGGGCTTCAGGTGGACGGGCCGGCGCTGGGCGTCGCGCGTGCGCAAACGGATCGCGGTCGAATTCCCTACGGGCACTCACGTGCCCGGCTACGGTCAGTGAATGGTCCTGCCCTCGAGAGCCCGGTCCGGTGTCCGCGCGGCCTTCGCCGCGGCCGTCTCGATCACCCTCCTCGGCGCGTGTACGTCCGCGTCGGACGATATGGAGTCGGGCGGTACGGCTGACGTGCAGGAGACCGCGGCAGCCGCGACCTGCACCGCCGAACCCAACGGCACCCCGATCGCCGAGACGCAGCCGGCGACGGAGACCGGGGATCGCGACATCTCCACGAACCCCGAGATCGCGACCGGTTACCGCGCCGGCATGACCGCGGTGACCACCTCCTCCTTCGCCGTGTCGACGGCCAATCCCGCATCCACCGAAGCGGCATGCGAGGTCCTGCGCGACGGCGGGACCGCGGCCGACGCACTCGTCGCCGCCCAGATGGTCCTCGGTCTGGTCGAACCCCAGTCGTCGGGTATCGGCGGCGGAGCGTTCCTGGTGTACTACGACGCCGAGTCCGGTGAGGTGAAGGCATACGACGGCCGCGAGACGGCACCGATGTCCGCGACCGAGAACTATCTGCGCTGGATCAGCGACACCGATCGCACCGAACCCCGCCCCGACGCGCGTGCGAGCGGCCGCTCGATCGGCGTGCCCGGCGTCGTGCGGATGCTCGAAACCGTCCACGCGAAGCACGGGAGTGCCGCGTGGGGCGAATTGTTCCGCCCCGCGATCGATCTCGCCGATCAGGGCATCGTGATCAGCGACCGTCTGGCGCAGTCGATCGCCGATTCCGCCGAACAGCTCGCCGTCGACGACGAGGCCCGCGCCTACTTCCTGCAGGCCGACGGCTCGCCCAAGCCCGAAGGTGAGATCCTCACGAATCCGGCGATGTCCAAGACGCTCTCGGCGATCGCCACCGACGGCGCCGACGCCTTCTACACCGGTGACATCGCGGCCGGCATCGTCGAGTCCACCGGCACCGATTCGGGCGGGCGTACACCCGGAACGATGACCCTCGACGATCTCGCCGTCTACGAGGCGAAGGAACGGCAACCGCTGTGCACCCGCTACCGCGAGTACGAGATCTGCGGGATGCCCAACCCGTCCTCGGGTGGCATGGCGGTCGCGGCGACGCTCGGCATCCTCGAGAACTTCGACCTCGCGTCGCTGCCGCCGGGTGATGTCGATGCCGACGGTGGCGTCCCCGACGCGGATGCGGTGCACCTGATCTCCGAAGCCGAACGACTCGCCTACGCCGATCGCGACAAGTACGTCGCCGACGCCGATTTCGTGCCCCTGCCGGGTGGCTCGCTCGAGACCCTGGTGAACCCGGACTACCTGTCCGAACGCGCAGGGCTGATCGACCCCGGCAAGAGCATGGGCGAGGCGCAGCCCGGCGACTTCGGTCCGGTCCCGCTCGGCATGCCGCCGCAGAGCCCCGAACACGGCACCAGCCACATCTCGGTCGCGGACAGCTACGGCAACGTCGCATCCATGACGACCACCATCGAGTCGGCCTTCGGCTCGTTCCACATGACCGACGGCGTCCTCCTCAACAATCAGCTCACGGACTTCTCGGCCGAACCGGTCGACGAGGAGGGGCTGCCCGTCGCCAACCGCGTCGAACCCGGCAAGCGGCCGCGCAGCTCGATGGCCCCGACGCTCGTCTTCGATCGCACCTCCGACGGCGGTCGCGGCGACATCCGGATGGTGGTCGGGTCGCCGGGCGGCTCGGTGATCATCCAGTTCGTCGTCAAGACACTCGTGAACACTCTCGACTGGGGACTCGACCCGCAGCAGGCCGTCTCGGCCGTGTCGTTCGGCGCTGCGAACACCCCCGTCACAGGGGTCGGCGGCGAGCATCCGGCGATCGACGGTGCCGACGACGGAGCGACCGATCCACTCGTGCAGCAGCTCCGCGACAGGGGCCACGAGGTGTCCGTCGCCCCGCAGTCCAGTGGACTGAGCGCGCTGCTGCGTCAGGGGGAGGGATGGATCGGTGGCGCCGACCCCCGACGCGAGGGCGCCGTGATGGGTGATACCGGCGGGCAGTGACGATCGGCGCCCTATATCCGTCGAGCGCGGATCGACGCCCGTGACCTACCCTGTCGAATAGGTGCCGACCTCACCATCGGTCCGGTGCGTCCCGTGCCCGCTGCGCCCGACAACCCGCGCACCGTAAGCTGGATCACACAGGTGCGCGGATCGTGCGGATCGTCAGGAGTGAACAGTGGCCGTCGTCATGCCGGGACACCAGAACACGACCCATCCCCGTGCTTCCGCGCCCCCTCGGGACGGCCACCCCGCTTCGGGGCCCGCCCTGGTCAAGTTCCACGCCCCCGAGATCGTCTTCGGGGAGGGCTCGCTCGTCGAAGCGGCCCACGCCGCCGTCCGGCTCGGCGGTGTCCGCCCCATGCTCGTCACCGACCCGGGACTGATCGAAGCCGGCTGGGTCGACGAACTCCTGCAGCACCTGCGTGATCAGGGGGTCGACGCCACCGTGTGGGCCGGTCTCACCCCCAATCCGAAGGACCACGAGGTCGCGACCGGCCACGAGGTGTACCGGTCGCGGGGCTGCGACGTCCTCGTCGCGCTGGGCGGTGGCTCGGTGATCGACGCCGCGAAGGGCGTCGCAATCCTCGCCGCCAACGGCGGCAACATCCTCGACTACGAGGGCGTCGACCGAGCGCCGTTGCCCATCCCGCCGATGGTCATGGTGCCGTCGACGTCCGGGACGGGAGCCGACGTCTCCCAGTTCTGCGTGGTCACCGACACCGCGCGCGGCAGCAAGATCACCATCATCGGCCGGTCGCTCGTCCCCGACCTCACGGTGATCGATCCGCGACTGCTCACCACCATGCCCGACGACCTCAACGCCGCCACCGGACTCGACGCCCTCACCCACGGCATCGAGGCGTTCGTCTCCCGCGCCCACAACCCCCTCACCGACCATCACGCACTGCGGGCGGTCGGCATGGTCACCGGCACGCTCGTGCGCACGATCGACGACCCGACCTACATGCCCGCTCGCGCCACCATGGCCCAGGCCAGTCTCGAGGCCGGACTCGCGTTCACCAACGCGATCCTCGGTGCAGCCCACGCGATGAGCCATCAGGTCGGCGGTCTGCTCGACCTGCCGCACGGGGTCATCAACGGCGTGCTGCTGCCGCACGTCATCCGGTTCAACGGTGCCGACGATCCCGAGCCGTTCGTCCAGGTCGCCGCGACCCTCGGTCTGGAGGAGGCGCGCGGTGCCGCGCCCGAGGCCGTCGATGCCGTCGCGTCGCGCATCGACGCCCTCGCCCGTCAGGTGGGTGTGCCGCGCGGACTGCGCCAACTCGGCGTGCGGGAGGAAGACCTGCCGCGACTCGCCGAGGGAGCACTGCGCGACGCGTGCATGTCGACGAATCCGCGCACCGCGACCCGCGACCAGATGATCGAGTTGTTCCGGACGGCGCTGTGAGTGCTCCCGACCTGTCGGCACTGACCGGACTCCGCTCCGGGAAGTCGACCTTCTATCCGCAGTACCGCGGCGCCGCCGAACGGCTCGAACGCGTCGTCCACGCACTCGAACTGATCTCCCGGGCATTGGTGCGCACGGTCGAGGGGCCCGAGACGCTTATCTGCGCCGTCGCCGAAGCCGCTCGCGCGCACCTGAGCGCGACGTGGGTTGCCTTCGCCCTCGCCGACGGTGTCCTTCCCGATGCCGGGCCGCGCAGGCTCGTGCTCGGCCCCGACGCCACTCCCTTCCTCGTCGACAACGTCGAGGGACCGCCCCTGCCCGACGAGGTCGTGGCCCTGCTCGACGCCGTGCGTACCGGTGCCGTCGAACGTCGCGAGCTGGTCGAGAACCACCACGCGTTCGTGCCCATCGTCCTGGACGGGGGAGTCGCCGGTGCCATCGCCGCGTGGACGCCGGACCGCCGCGTCCTCGACACCACCGACCGCGCCGTTCTGTCGATCCTCGCCAGCCAGACCGCGGTCGCGCTGCAGAACTCCGCGCTCTACCAACGCGGACAACTCCTGCTCGAACGCGCCGAGCAGGCCTACCGCGACGCGAACCGCTCCGCCGCCGATCTGCAGGCACGCAACGAGGAACTCGAAGCGACCCTGAAGAAACTCGCTCTCACGCAGCGGCAGCTGGGCGTCGCCCACCGGAACCAGGCGCTCGACGAGGAACGCCACCGCATCGCGCGCGAGCTCCACGACAGCGTCACGCAGGCCGTGCTCTCGGCGGGCATGCAGATCGAGGTGTGCCGCAGCGACATTCCCGACGCCGAACGCAGCGAACGACTCGACCTCGCCAAGGAACTCACCCGCGGTGCCGTCGAGCAGTTGCGATCCGCGATCTACGCGTTGAACCGACCGTCCGATTCCGAACGGATGTCGTTGCCGGAGATGCTCGAACAGCTCAGCGTGGCCCACATGCCGGGCGAACTCGAGGTCAAGACGAGAATGGGTGGCACACCGGTCGAGTTGAGCGGCGAGGCCGAGCACGCCCTGCTCCGGATCGCCGGCGAAGCGTTGTTCAACGCGGCGGTGCACGCCAACGCGAGTCGCGTGGTGCTGCGGCTCAGTTATGGACGCGATGCGGTCCTGCTGTCGGTCGCTGACGACGGCGACGGCGACCCGGCGCGTCTGCGGGTGATGCTGCGACTCGCCGCCAACGACCTCGACGGGAGCCATCGCGGTCTCGCGAACATGCAGGCCCGCGCCCGCGAACTCGGTGGCACCCTCGAGGTGCGTCGTTCCCGGTTCGGTGGAGTGCGAATCGCGGCCCGTATCCCGTTGCAGGACAATGCTGTAGCTCAACAGGTGGGAGAACCGTCATGACCGTCACGCCGCCTCGGATGACCCCGCGGGCGCGGCCCGGCACGGTGCGCATCGCACTCGTCGACGACCACGCGATCCTCCGCCAGGGACTCCGCTCGATCCTTGATCGCGAACCGGATCTCGAAGTGGTGGGGGAGGCCTCGACGGACGTGGAGGCGCTCGCGCTCGTCGACCGCATGCGCCCCGACATCGTGCTGCTCGATCTCAAGCTCTCGGCCGGGTCGGACTTCGAGGGACTGGGATTGTGCGGGCGGCTGTCCTCGGCGCACCCGGGCATCGGTCTGCTCGTGCTCACCACCTTCCTCGACGAACAACTCGTCGTGCGGGCGGTGCACGCGGGCGCGCGTGGTTACGTCGTCAAGGACGTCGACACCACCGAACTGGTGCGCGCCATCCGGGCGGTCTCTCGCGGTGAGAGCGCCTTCGACTCGCGCAGCGCGGCGGCGGTCGTGCGTTCGCTCAACGGGCAGGGCACATCCGCCGAACAGTTGACCGGCCGCGAACTCGAGGTGCTGAAGCTTCTCGCCGCCGGCATGTCGAACGTGAAGATCGGTGAGCAGCTTTTCATCTCGGCCACCACCGTGAAGTTCCACGTCAGCAACATCATGCGCAAGCTAGGGGTGAGCCGCCGGGCCGAGGCGGTCTACGCCGCCAGCAAGCAGGGGCTGATCTGACCGCCGGCCCCTTCCGACGCTCAGCTCTGCGCGGTGAGCTTGCTGCTGTAGGCCGCACCCCAGTCGTCGAGCCACGCGGCGACGGCCAACGGTTTCGCGTTCGGTGTCCGCGACGAGCGTGGCCGCGTCCGCAAATACGGCGACGGGGGATTGGCGGGTACGGACCCGACGTCCACACCGCGTCAGCGTCCGGTCGGAGCAGGCGAGTGCAATGGCACGAGTACCGACAGTGCGCCGGTATACAGGATCAGGCGCAGGAGCGGTCCGCCTCGGAGAAGCTGCCGGGTGATCTCCCGGACCCGTCGGCCCTCGTCCTCACCCGGCGGCGCGGCGAGCACGATCGCGGGACCGGAACCGGGCCGGGTCGCGGTGACGAGCAGACACTCCTCGACGGTGGTCAGTACCGGAATGTCGTTCGCGCCCTCGGTCTTTCCGATCGCCACGGCGTCGTAGTCGGAGTCGTCCGCATCGTCGTGGAAGACGAGCAGCCGCACGTCCGGTCGCTCGGGGAGCGGCCGACAGTCCGTCACCACTCCGCACGACATGTCCCGCGATGCGCCGGGGCGGGGAAGGACGACGCGACGAGTCGTCCAGCCGAAGTGGCTCTCGACGATGTGGTCCATCACGCCACCTCCTTCCGTCCACACCGGGTATTCGTCGCCGGACGGGAAACGGATGGGCGGGCAGGCGGATGGCCCGGGTGGATCACCCGATGACGAGCCACCCACCGTGGTGTTCGAACACCTCGAAGGGACGCCCCGTACTGCGGCCCAGTTCCTCGAGTGCGGGCAGGTCGAAGGTGCGCACGTGTCCGTGGCAGGCCGTCGCCTCGTCCTCGAACGGCACCGCGACCACCACCCGCTGCCGGGCGATCCGCAGCGCCTCGGCGAGGATCGCGGCACCGAGGGCGTCGTCGACGTGCTCGAGCAGGTGGATCGCGGTGACTGTGTCGGCGCTGCCGTCGGGCACCGGGACGTTCGCCGCGTCGCACACGAGCGTGTCGACGTGCAGCCCGAGCCGCGGTGCGACCGCATCGAGCAGGCGCATCGTGCCGGGCAGGATGTCGGTGGCGGTGACGGTGGTGCCGGCGGCGGCGAGCCGCAGCGGCAGGAAGCCGAAACACGACCCCAGGTCGAGCACGCTCCCACGCACGAGTTCGGCGGCCCGATTATGGATGGGCGCGAAATCGGCTGTACCGTCGAGCAGTTCGCCGAGCGAGTTGCGGTAGTAGGTGACCCACGAGTCGAGGGCGCCGGGCACCGTGGAGCGGACGAGTCCCACCATCGTCAGCTCGAACTCGTCCTGACCGAACTCGATGTCCTGGATCGAGGCGGTGACCTCGGCGACGAGTCGCTCGCTGATCTGCTCGGCCGTGAGGGAATGCGTGACGTGGAGTCGGTCGTCCTCGCGCCGGACGTTCAGCGGCCCGGCGGGTACGCGTTCGACCGTCACGTGATCGTGTGTCCACCGGCCCGGGCTGCAGGGAGCGAGCGAATCGAGCAGGGTCATTGTTTCGCAACCTTTTTCGGAGGTGTGGAAGGGGGCGGTGTGGAAGGGGAGTGCGGGTCACTGTAGTCGAGACCGGCCGTCAGTGTCCCCATCCCGGTGGCCAGTAAGTCGTGCAGATCCGATCCGGGTTCGTCGAGCCACGCCTCGTAGGCGGAGATCGCGACACCGAGCAGCAGATAGCCGACGGTGCGGGGGATGTGGTCGTCGGGATCGGCCCCGATGCGACGGGCGACGAACTCGGCGACGACACGTCTCCAGCCCTGGTACATCACCGACGAATAGCCCTGCAGCGCGGGCGTGTGCAGGATGAGACCCATCCGCGCGCGGTGTCGTTCGGCCTCACTGTCGGGGAAGGTGTTGAAGTCGTGCAGGGCGGTGGTCAGCGCTTCCGAGAGCGGAACGTCCTCGGGGATCGTTTCGAGGCTCGCGCGCATGCCGGCGAGGTGTTCGTCGAAGTTTCCCCAGGCCACCTCGTTCTTCGACGGGAAGTAGCGGAAGAAGGTGCGTCGCGCGATGTCGGCCGCCTCGGCGATGTCGTCGATGCTCGTCTCGTCGAAGCCCGCCTCCATGAACAGCTCGATGCCGATTGCGGCGAGTTCCTCCTTCGTGGTGGACGGGCGGCGACCTATCCGAGCGGACGGTTTCCCGCGACTACGCGTCATTCTTCCTCCCGAAGGCGTGACATTCTGCACTCGATGCCATTACAGTGGTGAACTGTCTCACAGCGCAAGTCCCACTGTGACGACCGGCTCCGATCCAGGAGAAGAAACCGAGGAGGAAACATGTCCGATCGTGACAACGCCGTGATCGAATCCGATCTGATCGAGGAGTCCCTCGTCGAAGAGGTCTCCATCGACGGCATGTGCGGCGTGTACTGACATGACCGCGCCCGGAGCCACCGACGTGTCCCCCCTGGCAATGGACACCGAGACAGCAACGGACACCGAGATGTTCGATCCGGGTGCCGGCTGGCGGCTCCACCCGCAGGTAGCGCTTCGCCCCGAGCCGTTCGGGGCGTTGCTCTACCACTTCGGCACCCGCAAGTTGTCGTTCCTGAAGAACACCGTCATCGTCGACGTCGTCCGATCCCTCGGCGACCAACGGTCGGTGCGAGACGCGTTGCGAGCGCACGGGATCGACGAGAACGCCGAGCGGCCCTACGTGCGTGCCCTGGGCACCCTGGCCGATTCGCACATGATCGTTCCTGTCTGACGTCTGTAAGGACCAGCCCATGACCTCGCTGCTCGAACCGCCCACAACCTCCGCCCCACCGAAGGTCGGTCGCCTCGTCGACCAGTTCGAGAAGGGCCTCGACGCCCCGATCTGCCTGACCTGGGAGCTCACCTACGCCTGCAACCTTTCATGTGTGCACTGCCTGTCCTCGTCGGGCAAGCGCGACCCGCGTGAACTGTCGACCGAACAGTGCAAGGCGATCATCGACGAACTGCAGCGCATGCAGGTCTTCTACGTCAACATCGGCGGCGGCGAACCCACCGTGCGATCCGATTTCTGGGAACTCGTCGACTACGCCACCGAACACCAGGTGGGCGTGAAGTTCTCGACCAACGGTGTGCGCATCGACAAGAAGGTCGCCGCCCGGCTGGCTGCCTCCGACTATGTCGACGTGCAGATCTCCCTCGACGGCGCCACCGCCGAGGTCAACGACGCCGTGCGCGGGCCAGGTTCGTTCGCGATGGCCGTGCGTGCCCTGGAGAACCTGTCCGAGGCGGGCTTCCGCGACGCGAAGATCTCCGTCGTCGTCACCCGCCAGAATGTCGACCAGCTCGACGAATTCAAGGCTCTCGCCGACCGTTACGGCGCGACCCTGCGCATCACGCGACTGCGCCCGTCCGGCCGCGCCGTGGACGTGTGGGACGACCTGCATCCCACCCACGAGCAGCAGCGGCAGCTCTACGACTGGCTCGTCGCCCACGGCGAGGGCGTGCTCACCGGCGACTCGTTCTTCCACCTGTCCGCCTTCGGCGGCGAGGGCGGCGGCTCGCTGCCCGGACTGAACCTGTGCGGTGCGGGACGCGTGGTGTGCCTGATCGACCCGGTCGGCGACGTCTACGCGTGCCCGTTCGCGATCCACGAGAACTTCCACGCCGGAAACATCCTCACCGACGGTGGTTTCGCGTCGGTGTGGAAGAACTCCGAGCTGTTCCGCGAACTGCGCGAACCGCAGTCCGCCGGTGCGTGCGGCTCGTGCAACTTCTTCGACGCGTGCCGCGGCGGCTGTATGGCCGCGAAGTTCTTCACCGGCCTGCCGATGGACGGACCCGATCCCGAGTGCGTGCAGGGCTACGGGCAGTCCGCGCTCGAAGCCGAGCGCACCGTGCCGCAGTCGAGCGTCGACCACTCGCGCACCGGCAAGCGCGCCGAACGGCGCACCCCGGCCGCACCGGTACCGCTGACCCTGCTCACCAAGCCCCCCGCCAAGTTCTGCGACGAGAATCCGCTCGCAGGGCTCTAGACTTTCCGAGGAGACGACCGACGATGGCCAAGCCTTCCTGGTTGAAGAATCCGTGGGCACAGGACCCATGGTTCGAGACCGTCGCAATCGCACAGCAGCGCGCCCGTAAACGCCTGCCCAAGTCCGTCTACGGCGCACTCGTCGCCGGATCCGAGGCCGGCATCACGGCCGACGACAACACCACCGCCTTCCACGAACTCGGGTTCGCCCCGCACGTCGCGGGACTGTCGGACAAGCGGGAGATGTCTACGACCATCATGGGACAGGATGTGTCCCTGCCCGTGATGATCTCGCCGACCGGTGTGCAGGCCGTGCACCCGGACGGTGAGGTCGCCGTGGCCCGCGCGGCCGCCGCCCGCGGCACCGCGATGGGTCTGTCGTCGTTCGCGAGCAAGTCCATCGAGGAAGTCGCGGCGGTCAACGACAAGACCTTCTTCCAGATGTACTGGGTCGGCAGCCGCGACACGCTGATCCAACGCATGGAACGTGCCCGCGCTGCGGGCGCGAAGGGTCTGATCATGACCCTGGACTGGTCGTTCTCCAGCGGTCGAGACTGGGGCAGCCCCGCCATCCCGGAGCGGATGAACCTCGAGGCGATGGTCAAGTTCGCCCCCGAGGGCATCACCCGGCCCAAGTGGCTCCTCGAATGGGTGAAGACCGGTGCCGTGCCGGATCTGACCACCCCCAACCTCACACCGCCGGACGGCCAGGCCCCGACCTTCTTCGGCGCCTACGGCGAGTGGATGACCACGCCCCTGCCCACCTGGGAGGACGTCGCGTGGCTGCGTGAGCAGTGGGGCGATGCACCGTTCATGCTCAAGGGCGTCATGCGCGTCGACGACGCCAAGCGCGCCGTCGATGCCGGGGTCACCGCCATCTCGGTGTCCAACCACGGTGGCAACAACCTCGACGGCACCCCGGCGCCGATCCGGGCCCTGCCGGCGATCGCCGAAGCGGTGGGCAAGGACGTCGAGGTGCTGCTCGACGGCGGTATCCGCCGCGGCAGCGACGTCGTCAAGGCGATCGCGCTCGGCGCCAGGGCCGTGCTCATCGGCCGCGCGTACCTGTGGGGTCTGGCCGCGAACGGTCAGGCAGGCGTGGAGAACGTCCTCGACATCCTTTCCGGCGGAATCGGTTCCGCCCTCATGGGTCTGGGCAAGAACTCGATCCACGAGCTCACCCCCGACGACGTCTTCGTGCCGGACGGCTTCCGCCGCGATCTCGGCATCTGACCGAACCGACGACATGAGCCCCGCGCTCACCGAACCGATCACCCTCGCCGGACGCACCGCTCCGTCGAGGGTGATCTTCGGTCCGCACGTCACCAATCTCGGTGACGGCCGGTCGTTCTCGGACCGTCACGTCGCGTACTACGCGCGACGTGCGCAGGGTGGGTGCGGGATCGTCGTCACGGAGACGGCGTCGGTGCACCCGTCCGACCACCCTTACGAACGCGCGCCGCTGGCCGAGTACTGCGGGGACGGCTACCGGCGGATCGTCGAGGCCTGCCGTCCGCATGGCACACTCGTGCTCGCCGGCCTCGGTCATCGCGGCCTGCAGGGTTCGAGCGCGTGGACCCGGGCACCGCTGTGGGCACCCTCGCGCGTGCCGGATCCGGTGACACGCGAACTGCCTGCCGAGGCGACCGAGCGTGGAATCGCCGAGCTCGTCGAGTCCTTCGCCCGTGCTGCCGTCGTCGCCGCGGAAGCGGGTCTCGACGGAGTGGAACTCGACGCCGGACCGACCTCGCTGCTGCGGCAGTTCCTCTCCGGGCTGACCAACCGTCGCGACGACGCATACGGCACCGAACGCCTGCGGCTGCTGCGTGAGATGATCGCCGCCGTTCGCGCGCGAATCGGCTCGGATCACATTGTTGCACTGAGACTCTCGTGCGACGAGAACGCGCCGTGGGCGGGCATCACACCCGACATCGCCGCCGGGTACGTCCGCGCGATCGCATCATCGGTCGACCTGCTCACCGTGGTACGCGGTGGATTGTTCTCACCCGAGTCGTATCGGCCCGACGCACATGTCCCCGCCGGATTCAACGACGACCTGTGCCGCCGCATCCGGGACGAGATCTCCGGATCGGTCCCGATCGCTCTGCAGGGCAGCATCGTCGACGCCGGCCACGCGCAGCGGGCCCTCTCCGACGGTGCGTGTGACCTGGTCGAGATGACCCGCGCGCAGATCGCCGACCCCGACCTCGTCATCGCCGTCCGTCGCGGTCGTCGGCCGCGTCCCTGCGTGCGCTGCAACCAGGCGTGCCTCGTCGACGACTTCCACAACCCGATCGTGGGGTGCATCGCGAACCCGGAGGCCGGCGACGAGACATGGAACTCTCCCGGACCGGTGGACTCCGCACGCGACGTACTCGTGGTGGGTGCTGGACCCGCCGGTCTGGAAGCAGCGCGCGTGGCAGCGACGCGCGGTCACCGTGTCGTCCTGGTCGAGGCGGACGAACGGGTCGGTGGGACGATCGCCGCCGTCTCGCGCGGTGGCCGGCCCGACTTCGCTGCGCTCGTCGACTGGCTCGAACAGCAGTGCCTGGAGTCCGGCGTCGACATCCGTACCGGCACGGAAGTGAGCGCTGCCGACATCGAGAGTGCGCTCGCCGCGGGTACGGAGGTCGTGCAGGCCACCGGCGGGTTTCCACGTCCACCCTCCTTTCCGGTGACCGAGCCCGAGCGGTACGCGACCGCCGCGAAGGTGCTGTCGGGGATTCGGCCGCCTGCGTCCCGGATGGTCGTGTGGGATCCGACGGGTGGTCCGGTGGCGAGTGCCGTCGTCGACCGTCTCGTGGAGCGCGGCGCGGAGGTCCACTATGCGACGGGTGACCCGGTCGCCGGATCACGACTTGCGCCGACGGGGGACCTCGTCGCCTTCGACGTCCGCATGCAGCGGGCGGGCGTGGCGAGACATCTCGGGTGCCGGGTCGGTTCGGTCGATGCCGACGGCGTCGTGCTCGTCGACCGGGTGTCCGGGGAATCCACGCCGGTGGCGGACGCTGTCCTGGTCGACTGCGCACCCCCGTTACCGGCCGAAGTGTCCGAGTGGCCGGGATCGCGGTCGATCGGCGACCAGGTGGCCCCGAGGACCGTGCGCGAGGCCGTCCGAGAGGGATACCGGGTGGCCACGGCGCTGTAACGTGGGGCACACTGAAACGCGTTCTAATTTGGGTCTACGGAAGGGCCGACATGGGAGATTTCGACGGCAAGGTCGTCTTCATCACCGGGATCGCGCGCGGGCAGGGCCGCAACCACGCCATCCGGTTCGCACGCGAGGGCGCGTCCGTCATCGGCGTCGACATCGCGGCCCCGGTATCGGAGTACGTGACCTACGAGCAGGCCACCGAGGACGACTTCCACGAGACGGTCCGCCTCGTGGAGCAGGCCGGCGGGAAGATCCTCGCCCGTGTCGCGGACGTGCGCGACAGTGCCGCACTGAAGGCCGTCGTCGACGAGGGCGTCGCCCAGTTCGGGCGACTCGACGTGGTGGTCGCCAATGCCGGCATCTGCAGCTGGAACCGCTTCTGGGAAATGCCCGACGACCAGTTCGAAGAGCTGATCGACATCAACCTCACCGGTGTCTTCAAGACCCTCAAGGCCGCTGCCCCCGCGATGATCGAGGCCGGGAACGGCGGATCGATCATCGTCGTCAGCTCGGTGGCGGGCCTCAAGGCGATGCCAGGCCAGATCAACTACGCGGCAGCGAAATTCGGCCTCGTCGGTATCACGCAGGCAGCGGCGAAGGAACTCGGCCCGTACCGTATCCGGGTCAACTCCATCCACCCCTACGGCGTGAACACCCCGATGGGCACCGACGTCAGCGTCCTGAAGCTGTTCGAGAAGAACCCGTCGTGGGGACCGAACTTCGTCCCCATCCTCACCGAGAAGCCTGCGGCCGACCCCGACGACATCTCGGAGACCGTGTTGTTCCTCGCGAGCGATCGGGCCTCCACGATCACCGGCAGCCAGATGGCCATCGACCAGGGCAACTCGAAGGTCTGACGGTGACGCGCACGGCGACCGGCACCGTTCCGCACGCGTCGTTGCGGATCGGTCCGGTCACCCTGCGCAACCGCATCGTCTTCCCGGCGCACCTGACCAACTTCTCGGTCGACGGCACCGTCACCGACCGCCACATCGCGTACTACGAAGCCAGAGCACGAGGCGGCGCGTCGATGATCGTCACCGAAGAGCACACCGTGCACCCCTCGGACCGGCCCTACGAGAAACTGATCCGGGGCTGGGACCCGGACATCGTCACCGGTTACCGCCGCCTCACCGACGCCGTCCACCGACACGGCACGCGGATCCTCGCGCAGCTCAACCACAACGGCGCGCAGGGCACCTCGATGTACACGGGGCAACCGCTGTGGGCGCCGAGCCCCGAACCCGACCCGCTCTTCCGCGAGGTCCCACGCGTGATGACGGAATCCGACATCGCCGAACTCGTCGCGAGCTACGCCGACGTCGCCCGCCGCTGTGCCGAGGGCGGCTTCGACGGTGTCGAGATCCAGTGCTCCCAGGCATCCGTCCTGCGCGCTTTTCTCGCATCCGCGACGAACCGTCGCACGGACCGCTACGGCGGGGATCTCGCCGGGCGGGCCCGTCTGCTGCTCGAGGTCGTGTCCGCGGTACGGGCGGCCGTCGGGCGCGACCGTGTCGTGGGCGTGCGACTGACCGGTCACGACGGCACCGACGGCGGTGTCGGTATCGACGACGCCGTGCAGGTCGCGCGGATGCTCGAGGCGAGCGGCGACGTCGACTACCTCAACACGTCCGTGGGCGTCGCGACCGAGACGCTGCATCTGGTCGAAGCGCCGATGTCCACCCCGCACGGTTATTCCCTGTTCGTCCCCGACGCGATCCGGGCGGCGGTGTCGCTGCCGGTCGTCGGGGTCGGGCGCTTCACCCGACCCGAACAGATCGGTGCCGCGCTCGCCGACGGAGTATGCGATCTGGTCGGCGCCGTGCGCGCGCAGATCGCCGACCCGGACTTCACGAACAAGACCCTCTCCGGACGCGACGACGAGATACGGCCGTGCATCGGCTGCAACCAGGAATGCATCGGACGGGTCGGGCTCAACCGTCCCATCGCGTGCGCGGTCAATCCCCAGGCCGGGTACGAATCCGACGCTCCTGCCGCGCCCGCCGTACCGCACCGGGTCGTCATCGTCGGCGGCGGACCCGCGGGCCTGCAGGCGGCGGTAACGGCTGCCGGAGAAGGACATTCGGTCACCTTGCTCGAACGGAACCGGTGCACCGGCGGCCAGATCCGTGAGGCGGCTGCAGCCCCGCACCGTGCCGAACTGCTCGGTGCGGTGACCCACCTCGACGCCGAGTGCCGCCGCAGGGGAGTCGAGGTGCGTACCGGTGTGACCGCCGATGCCGCGACGCTGCACGCGCTCGCGCCCGACGTCGTGGTCGTCGCGACGGGCGCGCGCCCGCACCGGCCCGCCTGGGCGGGATCGTCCGCACGGGTGAGCGATGTGCGCGATGTGCTCACCGGTCGCACCGCACCCTCCGGCCGCGTCCTCGTCGTCGACGATCTCGGTTTCCACCAGGCGACGTCGGTCGCCGAACTGCTGGCCGACCGGGGATGTGCAGTGACTGTGTGCACGCCGGGAATGCTCGTGGGCCAGGACCTCGGCCTGACGCTCGAGCTCGACGGCTGGTTGCGCCGCGCCCACGACAAGCGGATCGAGCGACTCACCGGCGTCGCCGTCGGCGGTGTCGTGGACCTGCCGGACGGCGCCGAGGTTGCCCTGGTCCACCACGCGACCGGCGAACCGGCGACGCTCGCGGTGGACGCGGTCGTCGTCGCCACCCATCAGGATCCCGTCGACGAGCTGTGGCAGGAGCTTTCGGCATCCGGCACGAGAGTGATCCGTGTGGGCGACGCGGTGACGCCACGCCGCCTGCACGCCGCGATCGTCGAGGGGGAGCGGGCCGCCAGGGACCTGGCTCCTACGCCTCCAGCCCGCGGCGCATGACGATGCGCGGCCAACGGTCGAGGCCGTGCTTCCGTTCCTCCGCGCGGATCCGGGTGAGAACGGGGGAGAGGGCATCGTCCGCAACCGTGTGAAAGCCGAGACGGGCGTAGTATGGGCCGTTCCACGGCACGTCGCGGTAGGTGGTCAGCGTCAGCGATCCGAACCCGGCGTCCCGAGCCCACCCCGCGACATGGTCGATCAGCTTGCGGCCGATCCCGCGACGCGCGTGATCGGGATGCACCGACACCTGCTCGATGTGGACACCGTTGTCGACGAGGTCGGCCACGAGATACGCGACCGCTCGTCCCTGCTCGTCGAACCACGCCCAGCAGCGACCCGCGTCCCGGTGAGCGCGCAACTCCTCGACGGACGGAGGATCGTCGTCGGCGACGAACGCCATCCCGATCTCGGCGAAGGGCTTGCCCGCCGCGCGTTCGATCTCCTGCAGCACCGGCAGGTCGTCGTCGGTCGCCGGACGGATCGGGGGCAGTTCCTTGCAGTAGTACATCGCCGTCGGTGATTCTGCGTAGAGCCCGAAGCGCTCGGTCATCGGCACGTACCCGGCCTTCGCGTACAGCGCGATCGCCTCGGGTTGCTCGCTGCCCGTCTCGAGGATCATGCGACGGCGACCGGCATCGGTCGCCGTGCGCTCCAGCGCACCCAGCACCCGTGCTGCCACACCACGTCGCCGCATGCTCGCCCGCACGTACATCCGCTTGATCTCGGCATCATCGTCGCGTACCCCTCTATGCGAATGCTCCGGTGCACGCCAGCCGCCGATCCCGGCCGGAACCCCGTCGGCCACCGCCAGGAGGAACACCCCGCGTGGCGGTTCGAATTCGTGCGGCGCCAGTTCGGTGTCGTCGGGTCCGCCGTACCTCCGCACGTATTCGAGTTGGACCTCGCCGATGAGGTCCTGCACGTCCGGATCGTCCAGCGGACGAGGTTCGATCAGCACCGGGAAAGCGTACCGACCGGATCTCGGCGTCCGGGCGGACCCACCGAGACCTCCGGGTTTCGTGCACGCCCGCGAAACCCTTAGCATCGGAGCGGTGATGCGGGAGCTCGCCGACGCCTGTTGGACGGACATCGAACCCGACCGGGTGACGGTGGCCGTCCCGATCGGTGCGTTCGAACAACACGGCCCACACCTTCCCCTCGACACCGACACCCGGATCGCGACTGCTGTCGCCGCCGAGCTGCCCGAGGTGGTCCTCGCGCCACCCCTGCCCTACGGAGCCAGCGGGGAACACGAAGGTTTCGCCGGCACCGTCTCGATCGGAGCCGAGGTGACGAAGGCGCTGATCGTCGAATACGGCAGGTCGGTATGCCGATGGGCGAAGCGGGTCGTCTTCGTCAACGGGCACGGCGGCAACGCCTATCCGCTGATCGAGGCGGTGAGCCTCCTGCGATACGAAGGCCGCGACGCTGCCTGGCTTCCGTGCGCGGTGCCCGGATCCGATGCCCACGCCGGTGTCACCGAGACGAGTCTGCTGCTGCACCTGGCGCCCGGGGCGGTCGACATGACGCGGGCCGCGGTCGGCGCAACGGAACCGATCGGAGCACTGATGCCACGACTGCGCGAAGCCGGTATCGTCTCGGTGTCCGCGAACGGAGTGCTGGGAGACCCCACCGAGGCCACCGCAGAACTCGGCGCGCGCCTGTTCGCGAGTCTGGTCGAGCGGGCGAGTGCACAGGTCGCCCGGTGGCAGCCGGGAACGGAAGGAAGGCTTCGGTGAGTCGGGCGATCACTCCACAGGCGACGTCCCCGGAGGCGGCGCAGCCCTCAGCGACCCGGCTCCCCGACGGTTTCGGTGTGCGCATCGACGCGCGGGTGCGCAGCTTCGCCGGAGGACGCGTCCTCGTCGGAGGATCGCCCACGCGCATGCTCACACTTGCCCCCGCCGCCGTAGCGATGATCGACGAGGACTTCGTCGAGGTAGTGGACGCGCAGAGCGCCGCGGTCGCGCGACGCCTGCTCGACTCGGGCATCGGAAACCCCCGGCCGACGAAGCTGCCGCCGAGTTCCGCCGTCACCGTCGTCGTCCCGGTCAAGGACAATCCGTCCGGCCTCGCCCGTCTGCTCGCCGCTGTCGAAGGGCACGAGGTCGTGGTCGTCGACGACGGTTCCGAGAAACCGGTCGAGGCGCCGGAACGTGGTCGCGTCCGGGTGATCCGGCACGAGACCGCACGCGGGCCGGCGGCGGCCCGCAACACCGGATTGCAGCAGGTGGCAACGGAATTCGTCGCCTTCCTCGATTCCGATGTGGTGCCGCAGCTGGGCTGGCTCGAACGATCACTGGGGCACTTCACCGATCCTGCGGTCGCACTCGTCGCGCCGCGCGTCGTGGCCCTCGAACCCGACAGCAGCGCGCTCGCGAAGTACGAGCACGCACGCTCGTCGCTCGACCTCGGCAGCCGGGAATCCGCTGTGGTCGCGGGTGGTCCCGTCTCGTACGTGCCGAGCGCGGCGCTGCTCGTCCGTCGCGACGCGCTCGTCGCCTGCGGTGGTTTCGACGAGACGATGCACGTGGCCGAGGACGTCGATCTGTGCCGGCGACTGCAGACCTCGGGGTGGCGGTTGCGGTACGAGCCCATCTCGCGGGTCGCGCACGACCATCGCACCCGCTTCCGGACGTGGTTGACGCGCAAGGCATTCTACGGAACCGGGGCGGCTCCGCTCGCCGAGCGGCATCCGGGTTCCGTCCCACCGATGGTGATGTCGATCTGGACGCTCCTCGCGTGCGTCGCGATCGCGACCTTCACCCGCGTCGGGGTGATCGCAGCGGTGCTCACCCAGGTGGTCACCTTCGTGCGGTTGCGGCGGATGTTCTCCGAACTCGACCGGCCCGACCGCATCGCCGCGCTGCTCACCGCCCAGGGATTCGCCGGTGGTCTGTGGCAGGTGGCGTCGGCGGTGTGCCGGCACTACTGGCCGGTCACGGTCGTCGCAGCGGTGTTCTCCCGCAAGGTTCGGCGGGCGGTTCTGGCTTGCGCTGTGGCCGAAGGCATCTGGGACTGGAAGACGCACCGCGAGAGCGGCGGCCTCGATCCCGTCCGGTACCTGCTCTACAAGCGCCTCGACGACCTCGCCTACGGCGCGGGGCTGTGGAAGGGTGCGCTCGACGCCCGCACGGCGGCCGCGCTCGTACCCGACATCCGGAAGTGACATGATCCCGGCGCACGCCGATGTGGTGATCGTCGGCGGGGGAAGTTGTGGCTGCGTTCTCGCCGCCGGGCTCAGCGACGATCCGGACCGCACCGTGCTGCTGCTCGAGGAGGGCACGGCGTTCGGGTCGGCGTCCGCTGTTCCGCGCGAGATCCGTGACGCTGCCGTCCTTCCGGTTGGTCCGGAGAGCCCGTGGACGGCGGACTTTCCCGGACGGTTGACCTCGGACGTCCAGGCGACCGTGACGCGGGGCCGGGTGCTCGGCGGCTCCGGCGCGGTCAACGGCGCGTACTTCGTGCGTGCGCGGCCGGACGACTTCGCGTCGTGGCCCGCCTCGTGGTCGTACGAGGAGGTGCTGCCGTCCTTCCGGGCCGTCGAGACCGACACGGATGTCCCCGGCGACCTGCACGGAAGTTCCGGCCCGATACCGGTCGCCAGGGTGCCGCGCGAACGGATGCATCCGCTCTCGCGTGCCTTCGTCGACGCCTCCGAAAGTGCGGGATTCGCACCGGTCGCCGACCTCAACGCTCCCGGACCCGACGGGGTGGGTGCGGTTCCGTCGAACATGCGCAACGGCACGAGAGTGGGTCCGTTCCTCGCGTACCTGGCACCCGTTCTGGACCGGCCGAATCTGACGGTCGCCGGCGGGGTGAGCGCGACCCGAGTCGTGATGGCGGGCGGTCGCGCGGTGGGTGTCGAGATCGCCGGACCCGACGGACCACGAACTATCTCGGCCGGACACGTGATCGTCGCCGCAGGCGCAGTGAGGTCCCCGCAGTTGCTGATGCTCTCCGGGATCGGACCGGCCGACGAACTGCGCCGGCTCGGCGTCGATCCGCTGCACGACCTTCCCGGGGTGGGCCGCGATTTCTCCGACCATCCGGAGTTCGCCGTCCCGTACCGATTCCGCCCGGGCCTCCCGTCGCACACGCTGCTGCTCGAGACGGTCCTGCACACCGAGAACCTCGAACTGCGCCCGTACACCGCGGCATTCGGTGCGGCGATCCCCGGCAGCGGTGTCGCCGATCCGGTGCTCGGCGTCGTCCTGACGCGCCCACGCAGTCGCGGACGCATCGTGCTCGACGAACGTGACCCGCGACGTCCACCTCTGCTCGACTATCGATACCTGACCGACCCGGCCGACCGGCAAGCTCTGGAGGAGGGTGTCCGGCTCGCCGCCGACCTCCTCGCCGCGACCACCGGCGTCGTCGAGGCCGGCAGCGTGGACGCGCGCGGCGGCAGGCTCGGAACGTCCCTGCACCTGTCCGGCACGTGCCGGATGGGCGACGACGAGCACGCCGTGGTCGACGAGTGGTGCCGCGTGCGCGGGATCGAGGGGTTGAGCGTCGTCGACACCTCGGTGTTTCCGCAGGTCCCCAGCCGTGGGCCGCACGCCACCGCGGTGATGCTCGCCCACCGCATCGCCGCGACCGCGAGGGATGCCCTGCCCCACACGGTGTGATCCCGACTACAGTGTCGGGGGAGGAGGCGCCGGTACATGACGGATCGTGGAATCGCGACGACCAACCCCTGGGTGGCACTCGACCCGGGAGCGGACGTGGCCGCGCACGCACGTGCGGTACTGCGCGCGCACGGCACGTTCGTCTCCGCCCGCGGCAAGGATCGGCTCGACGGGGTGCGCTCGGTGGTCCGCGACTCGTGGAGCCGGAGCCTGCAGCGCGGCATCGATCCCGACGTCGTCGAACAACCCGCACTGCTCTCCGGGCACGACCTCGAGGAGTACCGCGCCGGCCACCCCATGTCGCTGATCCGCCCGGTGGTGCGCAAGCTCCTCGTCGAGGACGCCGACGACAGTGGACTGCTCGTCGCCATCACCGACGGACAGGGACGGCTGCTGTGGGTCGAGGGCGATCACGCCGCGCGCGACCGCGCCCTGTCGATGAGCTTCGTCGAAGGGGCCGACTGGAGTGAGGACCGCGTCGGCACGAACGCTCCGGGAACGGCTCTCGCCGTGGATCATTCGGTGCAGATCTTCGGCGCCGAGCATTTCAACCGCACGGTGCACGAATGGAGTTGTTCGGCCGCTCCCGTGCACGACCCCACCAGCGGCCGGGTCCTCGGTGCCATCGACATCACCGGTGGGCACCGCGTCGCCGCGCCCGAGGTCCTGCAACTCGTCCGCGCGACGGTCGCGGCGGCGGAGGCCGAACTGCGGTTGCATGCCCTGAGCGGCCGCCCGTTGTTCCCGTCGGCGACGCCGCGCATCGAGACGATCGGCGCCGGGCGGCCCGCCCTGCACCGCGGAGGCGAACGCGTCGGCCTGTCCCGCCGGCACGCCGAGATCCTGCTGATCCTCGCCGATCACCCCGAAGGCCTGAGCTCCGACAGGCTCGCGATGCTGCTCGACGAGAACGAACTCGACTCGGTGACCATCCGCGCCGAGATGTCGCGCCTGCGCAAGGTGCTCGGGGCCGAACACCTCGGCTCGCGGCCCTACCGGCTGCTCACCACGCTCGACACCGATGTAGCGGACGTGCGCCGCGCACTCGACCGCGGCGACGTGGCCTCGGCGGTCCGCCTCTGTACCGGGGAGATCCTGCCCGGATCGGTGGCGCCGGGCATCGAGGAGATCCGCGACGGACTCCGCTCGGGCGTGCGGGCGGCGCTGTTGCGCTGCGGCGAGGAGCATCTGCTCGCGCAATGGACCTCGTCCGTCCACGGCCGCGAGGACATCACCGCCTGGGCGGCCTACCGGGCATCGATCGATCCCCGTTCGCCCCGCTTCGCGCAGGTCGACGCCACATTGACCCGATTGGACAGGCAGCTCGCAACGTAGTTGCAACCCTCGCGTTCGTAGTGTTTCGGATCACATACCGACCGCTCGACGCTGCAGGAGATGCACATGACCGTGTACGCCCGCCCCGGTTCGCCCGACGCCCACATGTCCTTCCAGTCCCGGTACGACAACTGGATCGGCGGCCAGTGGGTGCCCCCGGTGAAGGGGGAGTACTTCGAGAACGTCACCCCCGTCACCGGCCAGGTGTTCACCGAGGTCGCTCGCGGCACCGAGGAAGACATCGAACTCGCGCTCGACGCAGCCCACGCCGCCGCGCCGGCCTGGGGGAAGACCTCGCCCGCCGAACGCGCGGTTATCCTCAACAAGATCGCCGACCGCATCGAGGAGAATCTCGAGTCGATCGCCCTCGCCGAGTCGTGGGACAACGGCAAGCCCATCCGCGAGACCCTCAACGCCGACATCCCGCTCGCGATCGACCACTTCCGCTACTTCGCGGGAGCCATCCGCGCGCAGGAGGGTTCGATCTCCGAGATCAACTCCGAGACGGTCGCCTACCACTTCCACGAGCCGCTCGGCGTCGTCGGCCAGATCATCCCGTGGAACTTCCCGATCCTCATGGCCGTGTGGAAGCTCGCGCCGGCCCTGGCCGCCGGCAACGCGGTGGTCCTCAAGCCCGCCGAGCAGACACCGGCGTCGATCCTGCACCTGATCTCGATCATCGGCGACCTGCTGCCGCCCGGCGTGGTCAACATCGTCAACGGTTTCGGTGTGGAGGCGGGCAAGCCGCTCGCGTCGAGCCCGCGCATCCGCAAGATCGCGTTCACCGGTGAGACCACCACCGGCCGGCTGATCATGCAGTACGCCTCGCAGAACCTGATCCCGGTCACCCTCGAACTCGGTGGCAAGAGCCCGAACATCTTCTTCTCCGACGTGCTGTCGGCGAACGACGACTACCAGGACAAGGCGCTCGAAGGCTTCACGATGTTCGCCCTCAACCAGGGTGAGGTGTGCACGTGCCCGTCGCGTGCGCTGATCCAGCAGGACATCTTCGACGACTTCCTCTCGCTCGCCGCGGTCCGCACCAAGGCCGTCCGCCAGGGCGATCCGCTCGACACCGACACGATGATCGGCGCTCAGGCCTCGAACGACCAGCTCGAGAAGATCCTGTCGTACATCGAGATCGGCAAGAGCGAGGGTGCCAAGGTCATCACCGGTGGTGAGCGCGCCGATCTCGGCGGCGACCTCTCGGGCGGCTACTACGTGCAGCCGACGATCTTCCAGGGCAACAACAAGATGCGCATCTTCCAGGAGGAGATCTTCGGCCCGGTCGTGTCCGTGACGTCCTTCAGCGATTTCGACGATGCGATCTCGATCGCCAACGACACCCTCTACGGTCTCGGTGCCGGTGTGTGGTCCCGCGACGGTGGCGTCGCCTACCGTGCCGGTCGCGCCATCCAGGCCGGCCGGGTGTGGACGAACACCTACCACCAGTACCCCGCGCACGCGGCCTTCGGTGGTTACAAGCAGTCCGGCATCGGCCGCGAGAACCACCACATGATGCTCGACCACTACCAGCAGACGAAGAACCTCCTGGTGTCCTACGCCCCCAAGGCACAGGGCTTCTTCTGATCCGAACTTCGGCGCCTGTCACGTCCGCACGACGTGGCAGGCGCCGTTGCCATACGCTCGGAACACCGTGCACCCCAACGGAAAGGCAGGCCTGTGACCGTCCCGCGAATCGTGGCGACCGTCGATGCCGTCGCCCTGCTGCGCCGCCTCGCGCAGCGCAACGGACCGCTCATGATGCATCAGTCCGGCGGATGCTGCGACGGCTCCGCGCCGATGTGTTATCCCGACGGCGATTTCGTCGTCGGCGACTGCGACGTGCTCCTCGGAGTCCTCGACCTGCGCCTCGGGGCAGGGGAGACCCGCTCCGATCCGCCGGTCGGCGCGGACGCCGTGCCGGTGTGGATCTCCGGTTCGCAGTTCGAGGCGTGGAAGCACACCTGTCTCGTCCTCGACGTGGTGCCCGGGCGCGGCTCCGGGTTCAGCCTCGAGAGTCCGGAGGGGGTGCGGTTCCTCAGTAGGGGGCGCGCGTTCACTTCCGACGAAATGGCTCTCCTGGAAGCCCACCGGCCACTCACCGGGCGGGACCGGGAGGCCGGCGTGGAGCCCGCCGTGTCCGATGTGCCCACCGTGGTCGCCGAGGCCGCCGACGCGTGCCCGGTACCCGGCCTGTCCCCGTGATCCCATCTGCGTGATCCCATCGGGAGGAGGGTGACTCGCCTGCCGGTTGCCGGTGTGCGTCAGAATCGGGACGGAATCCGTCCGGATTCCGGACGACGACGTGGGCGCCCGGCGGGTGCGACGAGGAGTGGGCATGGCCTTCGCAGGCAACGTGGACGAACTGGCACTGCTGCAGACGGTGCGCCTGAAGAAGCAGGTCACTGCCGAGGTGATCGCCGCGCACCTCGGTGTGTCGGTGGCGGCCGGCCAGGCTGCGGTGGCCGCGCTCCTCGAACAGGGCAAGGCGTCGGAGAACGGCGGCGGCATCAGCCTCACCGACAAGGGCACCTCCGAGCTGAACGATCAGCTCGATGGCGAACGGGTCTCCATCGACGAGGATTCGATCTCGGAGCTCTACGACCAGTTCCTCCCGCTCGACGAGGAGCTGAACACGCTCCTCGAGAACGCGGACGCCGACGGATTCGTCGACGGCCTCATCGACCTCGACCGCCGGGCGCAGAGTCTGTTCGACGACGTGTCGGCGTTCGTGCCGCGCCTGTCGCGCTACCAGGACCTGTTCGCCGAGGCCCTGGAGAAGGTCAAGGGCGGCTCGCTGGCGTGGGCCACGGCCGCCAACATCGACTCCTACGCCTCCGTGTGGGGCGAGATGCGCCAGGAGATCGCGGGCGCCGCCGGCCGCTGACAATTTCGTTCGTTCGGCGCACTATGTGATGCCGGTCACCTCTACCCCCCTTTCGGGGGTGGTGCGGGGGTGACCGGCATCACTACGTTTCGTTCATCCGCCGAGGCGATCACGCCCGCGGTTCGAACGGACAACGGAGGACTCACGTGACCAGTGTGTCGACCCCGGGGGCTGCCGAACCCCCCGTCGCCGGACCGGTGGGACGTTCGCGTCCCGATCCATCCACACCCCGCCACGCGGGCCCCTCGAAGGAAGGGCCCGGTATCCGGCGCGTCGCCGTCGCCAGCTGCATGGGCACGACGATCGAGTTCTACGACTTCTTCATCTACGGCACCGCCGCAGCGCTCGTCTTCCCGACGGTCTTCTTCCCCGCGCTCGGATCGACCGCAGGTACCGTCGCCTCCTTCGCGACCTTCGCCGTCGCCTTCATCGCCCGCCCCGTGGGCGCAATGCTGTTCGGGCACTTCGGCGATCGCATCGGACGCAAGAAGACGCTGATCTCCACGCTGCTGCTGATGGGTATCTCCACCCTGCTCATCGGCCTTCTGCCCGGCGCCGAGACCATCGGTGTCGCCGCCCCGATCATCCTCGTGCTGCTGCGATTCGCCCAGGGCTTCGCAGTGGGCGGTGAGTGGGCCGGTGCGACCCTGCTCACCGCCGAATACGCGCCACCAGGCCAACGCGGTCTGTACGCGATGTTCCCGCAGCTCGGTCCCGCCATCGCATTCGCCCTGTCGAGCGGAACCTTCCTGTTCACCGGTCTCGCCCTCGGCGACACCAACGACGCCTTCCTGAACTACGGCTGGCGGATCCCGTTCCTGCTCAGCATCGTTCTCGTCGGCATCGGCCTCTACATGCGCCTCGCCATCGAAGAGACTCCTGTCTTTCGTGCGGAGCAGGAAGCCCGCCGTAGTGCCCCGGCCGCCGAGATCGAGGCCCCGCGCCGGCTGCCCTTCCTCGACGCGTTGCGCTACCAGGCCAAGGAGATCTTCCTTGCCGGCGGCGCGCTGGCCATCATGTTCGCCTTCTTCTACATGGGCACGGCCTACCTGACCAGCTACGCGACGTCCGAGCTGGGATTCGACCGGCCGTTCGTCCTGGTGGTGGGCATCGCCTCGTCGCTCGTCTTCGGTCTCGCGATCGTGCTGTCCGCGCTGTATTCCGACCGCTTCGGGCGCAAGAAGGTCATCATGGTCTCGTGCGCCTTCTCCGTGGTCTGGGCACTGGTGTTGTTCCCGCTCCTCGACACCGGCTCACCGATTGCGTTCGTGCTCGGAATGATGATCACCCTCGCGATCTTCGGTATCGCCTACGGGCCGTGCGGAGCACTGCTGCCCGAGATGTTCGCGACCCGCTACCGCTACACCGGTGCCGGTCTGGGCTACAACTTCGCCGGTGTCCTCGGCGGCGCCATCCCGCCGATGATCGCCGCACCGCTCGCCGCCTCCTACGGCGGTATCGCGATCGGGATCATGCTGGCCGGAATCGGCCTCGTGAGCCTGGTCTGCACCGCGGCGCTCGTGGAGACCCGCGACCGGGCCCTCTGATCCACCGCCCCACCGATCCACCCCCGGTGGCGGTCGTCCGGCAGCAGCCCGACGACCGCCACCACAGCCGTTTCCCCGCCTCGTGAAGGAGAATGCGATGTCCGGCCTCGACGTCGACCGTCTGCCCAGCTACACCCAGGGTGCCTGGGACGTCCCGCTGCTCGGCGACACCATCGGCGACAACCTCGACCGCACCGCCGCCCGCTTCGGCGACCGTGAGGCGCTCGTCGATTCTGCCGCCGGAAAGCGCTGGAGTTACACCGAATTCGTCGCGGACATCGACGTGCTCGCGCTCGGTATGCTGCGGGCGGGTATCACCAAGGGTGACCGCGTCGGAATCTGGGCACCCAACTGCTGGCAGTGGGTGCTCGTGCAGTACGCGACCGCGAAGATCGGGGCGATCCTCGTCAACATCAACCCCGCCTACCGCTCGCACGAGCTGCAGTACGTCCTCGAGCAGGCCGGTGTGCGGATGCTGGTGTCCGCCCCGACGTTCAAGACCTCCGACTACGCGCAGATGATCGAGACCGTCCGGCCCAACTGCCCCGATCTCGAGGACGTCGTCCTGCTCGACTCGCCGCGGTGGGACGAACTCGTCGACTCCGGCCGCGCCGCGCTCACCGAGGACCGGGCACCGCTCGACGCGGCCCAGGCCTCGCTGTCGCCCGACGATCCGATCAACATCCAGTACACCTCGGGCACCACCGGTTTCCCCAAGGGCGCCACCCTCAGTCACCACAACGTGCTCAACAACGGTTTCTTCGTCGGCGAGCTGTGCCACTACACCGAACGCGACCGGGTCTGCATCCCCGTCCCGCTGTACCACTGCTTCGGGATGACGATGGGCAACCTCGCGTGCACGAGTCACGGCGCGACCATCGTGTTGCCGGCGCCGGGATTCGACCCCGCTGCGACGCTCGGTGCGGTCGCCGAGGAGAAGTGCACGTCGCTGTACGGCGTGCCGACGATGTTCATCGCCGAACTGGCCGACCCCGGATTCGACAACTACGACCTGTCGAGTCTGCGGACCGGAATCATGGCGGGATCACCGTGTCCGGTGGAGGTGATGAAGCAGGTGATCGACCGGATGGGCATGAGCGAGGTCTCCATCTGCTACGGCATGACCGAGACCTCCCCGGTCTCGACGCAGACCCGCAGCGACGACAGCATCGAGCGGCGCGTGAGCACCGTCGGTCGTGTCGGCCCGCATCTCGAGGTGAAGGTCGTCGACCCCGTCACCGGACTGACGGTGCCGCGCGGCGAACCCGGCGAACTATGCACCCGCGGTTACTCGGTGATGCTCGGCTACTGGGATCAGCCCGACAAGACCGCCGAGGCGATCGACGCGGCCCGATGGATGCACACCGGCGACATCGGCGTCATGGACGAGGACGGGTACGTCTCGGTGACCGGCCGGATCAAGGACATGGTCATCCGGGGTGGGGAGAACATCTACCCCCGCGAGATCGAGGAATTCCTCTACACCCACCCGGACATCCTCGACGCCCAGGTCGTCGGCGTGCCCGACACGAAGTACGGCGAGGAACTCATGGCGTGGATCCGGATGCGCGAGGGCGCCGAACCGCTCGACGCCGATTCGCTCCGGACGTTCTGCACCGGCAAGCTCGCCCACTACAAGATCCCGCGCTATGTGCACGTGGTCGAGGAGTTCCCGATGACGGTGACCGGGAAGGTCCGCAAGGTGGAGATGCGCGAGCAGGCGATCGCCTTGCTCGAGGCGACACGACCGGACGGGGGCCGGTGAGACCACGGCCCTGCCGGAGAAGGATGTTCACTCGAAAGGCACGTCGAATCCGCCTCGTGTGAGAGGTTCATGATCGACACTGATGGGGTACATGGTCGTCGAGGTTGCGCCGCCCCGGGTGCGGCGCCGAACAGAGAGGCTCACCATGGGACAGATCATCGGCACGATCATCTTCGGCGCAGTCATCGGTATCCTCGCCAGGTTGGTGATCCCCGGTAAGCAGGCGATGGGGATGCTCATCACCATCGTCATCGGCATCATCGGTGCGCTGATCGGTTACTGGATCTGGGGTCTGATCTCGTCCGAGGGGAACGAGAACACCTCCGGCATCGACTGGATCCGCTGGATCATCTCCATCGCCGTCGCTGTGGTGCTCACCCTCATCTACACGTCTGCGACGCGCGAGCGGCGGTAGCCGAGAGTCCTCGCGCGAGGCTCCGTTTCGGACGTCGTGCACGGGCAGTCCGTCCGTGCACGACGGTTCCCGGCCGGTCCGGGCGGGCCTTCGTCCGTGTTCAGGTACGGTCCCGGACCGGGAGGTGAACTGTGGTGGAACCGCAATGGACTCCGACGGACGTCGACATCGAGCAGGCGAACGTCACCGGATTCACCCGGTTCGTCGAGGAGAGACACGGACTCGACCTGCCCGGCTACCGGGCGTTGTGGCAGTGGTCCGTCGACGAGCCCGGCGCATTCTGGCAGGCAGTGTGGGACGCCTTCGACGTCGTCTCCCACACCGACCCCGGCCCGGCTCTGGCCGACGCCTCCATGCCCGGTGCCGTGTGGTTCCCGGGCGCGCGACTGAACTTCGCCGAGTACGTCTTCCGGGAGCGTCCCCCGGACGAGGCCGCCATCGTCCACCTCGACGAGGAGGGACGCCGGCGCGAGGTCTGCTGGTCCGAACTCGAACGCCGGACGGCCGCGCTCGCCGCGACGCTCCGCGCGCACGGGGTGGGGGAGGGTGATCGTGTCGTCGGCTACCTGCCCAACATCCCCGAAGCGATCGTCGCCCTGCTCGCCACGGCGAGCATCGGGGCCGTCTGGGCCGGATGTGGACAGGACTACGCCGCGCCTGCGGCGATCGACCGTCTGGGCAGACTCGAACCACGAGCACTCGTCACGGCAACCGGATACCGCTACGCAGGACGGCGGCACGACCGCGTCGACGAGGTGGACGTACTCCGCGCCGCGATGCCCGGCCTCGCCCTGACGGTCGTCGTGTCGGAGGAGGAGACATCGTTCGACACGTCCGGGTTCGACACGTCCGGGCAGACCGGGACCGTTCTGGACTGGCGGGACGCTGTCTCCGGCGACGCCGCTCTCGAACCCCTACCCGTTCCCTTCGACCATCCGTTGTGGGTGGTCTTCTCCTCCGGCACCACCGGCCCACCGAAAGGCTTGGTGCACGGCCACGGTGGTGTGCTGCTCGAACACCTCAAGGCGTTGTCGCTGCACCTCGACCTCCGTCCCGGCGACCGCTTCCTCTGGTACACCAGCCCGAGCTGGATGATGTGGAACTTCCTGCTCTCGGGGCTGCTCGTGGGATGCACCGTCGTCACCTACGACGGCGCCCCGTCCCATCCCGAGGTCGATCGCCTGTGGCGGATCGCGGCCGACGAGAACGTCACGGTGCTCGGGACGAGCCCCGGCTATGTGCTGGCCTGCATCAAGGCCGGTGTCGTCCCGCAGGACGACCACGATCTGTCGGCCCTCCGCGGCGTCGGGGTCACCGGGTCGACGCTGCCCGCCTCGTCGTCGGCGTGGCTGTCGGACAACGCCGGTGAGCACGTGCAGGTGATGTCGATCTCCGGCGGGACCGACGTCGTGACGGCCTTCGTCGGCGCCGTCCCCACGGTGCCCGTGTGGCCGGGGGAGATCTCGGTGCCCTGCCTCGGTGTGGCCGTCGACGCCTTCGACGAAGGGGGCCGGCCGGTGCGCGGAGAGGTCGGCGAACTCGTGGTGACCGTCCCCATGCCGTCCATGCCCGTGCGGTTCTGGAACGACCCGGACGGCAGTCGCTACCGCGATGCGTACTTCTCCGTCTATCCGGGTGTGTGGCGCCACGGCGACTGGATCACGATCACCGAGCGCGGAACCTTCGAGATGCACGGCAGGTCCGACTCCACCCTCAATCGCCACGGTGTGCGGATGGGCAGTGCCGATATCTACCAGGCCGTGGAGAACCTGCCCGAGGTCGTCGAGTCGCTCGTCCTCGGCATCGAACAACCCGACGGCACGTACCGCATGCCGCTGTTCGTCGTCCTCGCCGAGGGCGTCACGCTGACCGACGACCTGAAGGAACGGATCCGTGCGGCCGTGCGCGAGCATGCCTCGCCCCGGCACGTGCCCGACGAGATCGTCGCCGCGCCCGGGGTGCCGCACACTCGCACCGGTAAGAAGCTCGAGGTTCCCCTCAAACGGATCCTGCAGGGAGCCGATCCCGGCCGCGTCGTCGACCGCACCGCGATCGACGAACCCGACCTGCTCGACTGGTACCGCGACCAGGCGTGATCCGGGGCACACCATGAGCGTCACCTAACTGGACAGTCCCCGTCCCGAATGGTCGGATTGCGCCCATGGACATCGCCATCAAGATCTTCCTCATCCTGCACTTCATCGGCCTCGCGGGCATCATCGGTTCGTGGCTCGCGGTCATCAAGGAACCGCGCGTCGTCGCCGGCATGCTGCACGGCGCCATCCTGCAGGTCGTGACGGGTCTGGCCCTGGTCGGTCTGCGGGAGGCGCAGGACGTCGTCGAGGTGAACCACATGAAGATCGGCATCAAGCTGCTGGTCGCCCTTGCCGTGCTCGTCGTGGCGTTCATCGGCCTGAGGAAGGAGAAGCAGAATCCCGGCTCGACCGCGACGCTCGCCCACGTCGCCGGTGGTCTGGGCATTCTCAACGTGATCATCGCCGTGGCGTGGACGTGATCGTCCGCACTCGGGTGACAGCTGGTCGGCGCCGGGTGGGCACCCTGTAGATTGGGGCCGATGCGTATGTCATGGGCTCCGGTGATGACCGGCGGGTAACCTGCTTCGGGCGCCTCGGCCGAAAGGCCGGGGATTCGTTGCTGCGTCCGGTCCTGCGGAGAGTCCTACCGCCCGGCCGCGCCGTAACGATTCCCACCTGGTCAGCAGATAAACCGAGAAGGTTGTGCGCTGCGCAAGCTGCCGCCGATGGGGGTTGCGCGACGGTGAGAGAGAGGTTGGGGATTGGACTCGCTGGGTAGCGGCGGATCGGAAGCGGCGAACGCGCAGGGCATCGTGCCGCCCGGGGCCTTTCCGCTCTCGCCGGCACAGCTGGGCATGTGGTTCGCTCAGCACGTCGATCCGACGGTGCCCGCCAACATCGCTCAGTACGTCGAACTCGAGGGCGACCTCGACCGCGACCTGCTGCGTGCCGCGAGTGTCCGCGCCGCCCACGAGATGGGATCGGGTTTCCTCCGGTTCATCGAGGTCGACGCCCAGCCCTACCAGCTCGTCGACCCCTCTCTCGAAGAGTCCGTCGGGTACGAGGATCTTCGGGGCGAGCCCGATCCCCGCCAGGCCGCGCTCGACTGGATGCGCGACGACCGCAGCCGTCCCGTCGACGTCCTCCGCGACCGGCTGATCTCCGCGACGGTCCTGCGCATCGGTGACCGTCGTTACTTCTGGTACAACCGCGTCCACCATCTCGCGCTCGACGGTTTCGCCGCCGCGACCTTCATGACCCGCATCGCCGAGCTCTACACGGCGTCGGTCGACGGCGTCGAACCGTCCCCGAGCCTCGCGTCCGATCTGCGCAAGGTCCACGACGTCGAGATGGAGTACCGCGGATCGAAGCGGTTCGCCGACGACCGCGAGTACTGGGCGCAGCAGATCGAGGGCATCGAGGAACCCACGAGCCTCGCCGGCCGCACCGCGGCGCCCGCGCCGGTCAGCCGCATCGACAGCGCGGCGTTGTCGGACGAGACCGAACGTCGCGTCGAGCAGCTGTCGGAGCGGGAGAACACGAGTCTGGCGACCGCCGTCATCGCGGCGTTCGCGGCCTACGTCGCCCAGATGACCGGGCAGACCGACGTTGTCCTGAGCCTGCCCGTCGCGGCTCGCACGACCGCCCTGTTGCGCCGCTCCGGCAGCATGGTCTCGAACGTCGTCCCGCTCCGGCTGAGCGTGACCGACGAGACCACTGTGCACGACCTGATCGCGGCGTCCGGTGCTGCCGTCTCGGGCGCGCTGCGTCACCAGCGCTACCGGCACGAGGACATCGTCCGCGACCGCGCCGCGACCTCGGCGGGTGGAGCGCAGTCCACCTTCTTCGGACCGTGGGTCAACATCATGCTGTTCGACAACGAGGTCCGACTCGGCGACATGGTGGGACGGATCAACATCCTGTCCACCGGTCTGATCGAGGATCTCGGCGTCAACGTCTACACCAGCGGCGACAACACCCACATCGACTTCGAGTCGAACCCGAATCTCTACGGACCCGACCGGGCCGCCTCCGACCACGCGCGGTTCGTCGAGTTCTTCGACCGCTTCGTCGGTTCGGCCTCCGACCGGCCCGTCTGGGACATCCCGCTCGCCGGCGGCACCGAACTCGACCGGGTCGTCCGCGACTGGAACCGCACCGACCATCCCGTGCAGCGCCGCGACCTGCTCGCGGAGTTCCACGACCGGGTCGCGACCTCTCCCGAGGCGACCGCGCTGGTCTTCGAAGGCGAATCGCTGACCTACGCCGAATTCGCCGCGCGGGTGAACAGCCTTGCCCGGGCACTGGTCGATCTCGGTGTCGGCCCCGAGTCCCTCGTCGGACTGTCCATCCGACGCTCGCTCGAGCTCGTCGTCGGCATGTACGCGATCGTCGAGGCGGGTGGTGCCTGGGTGCCGATCGACCCCGACCACCCCGCCGATCGCACCGCCTACATCCTCGAGACCGCCCACCCCGCGGCGGTGCTCACCACGGCACGCGACGACGTGACGCTGCCCGAGGGCATCCCCACGATCGACGTCGACACCTTCGACCACTCGCGGTTCGGCACGACACCGCTCACCGACGCCGAACGACGCGGACCGATCCTGCCGGACACGACCGCCTACGTCATCTTCACCTCCGGTTCGACGGGCCGGCCGAAGGGCGTGGCCGTGAGCCACGTGGCGATCGACAACCAGATCCAGTGGATGAACGACCAGTACGGTCTGACCTCCACCGACGTGTACCTGCAGAAGACCGCGACGACCTTCGATGTGTCGCTGTGGGGCTTCTTCATGCCCCTGCGCGTCGGCGCGACCCTCGTGATCGCGACGCCCGACGGGCACCGCGACCCGGTCTACGTCGCGAACAAGATCGCCGAGCACGGCATCACGATCACCGACTTCGTGCCGTCGATGCTCACCGTCTTCGTCGCGAATGCGCCTGCCGGGACGTGTGATTCGCTGCGGCACGTCTTCGTCATCGGTGAGGCCCTGCCGTCCGAGACCGCCGCGGACTTCGCGCGCATGTGCCCGGCCGGGCTCCACAACCTGTACGGACCCACCGAAGCCGCGGTCTCCATCACCTACCACCGGGCCGCTCCCGGCGACGTGCACAGCGTCCCGATCGGCGTCCCGCAGTGGAACAGCCGCGCATACGTCCTCGACCGGCGGCTGCGGCCGGTGCCGGTGGGCCGACCCGGCGAGCTCTACCTCGCCGGCGTCCAGCTCGCGCGCGGATATCTCGACCGTCCCGACCTGACCTCCGACCGTTTCCTCGCCGACCCCTTCGGGGCGCCCGGCGAGCGGATGTACCGCACCGGCGACCTGGTGCGGTGGGAGACCGCCGCCGACGGCACGGGTCTGCTCGAATACATCGGCCGCACCGACTTCCAGGTCAAGTTCCGCGGCCAGCGCATCGAACTCGGTGAGATCGAAGCGGTGCTCCTCGCGCACTCCGCCGTCTCGCAGGCCGTCGTGCTCGTGGTGGAGACCCCCACCGGGGACCAGCTCGTGGGGTACGTCGTCGCGGCTCCCGGTCGCACCATCGACCCTTCCGATCTCGCCGATCATGCCGGCCGGTCGCTGCCGTCGTACATGGTTCCGGCGTCGCTCATGGTGCTCGACGCGCTGCCGCTCAACACGAGCGGCAAGCTCGACCGGAAGGCGTTGCCGGAGCCGGTCTTCAGCAGCACCCGCATCTTCCGTGAGCCGCGCACCCCCGCCGAGCGTGCCGTCGCCGAAGCGTTCGGCGAGGTCCTCGGTGTCGAACGTGTCGGTCTCGACGACGACTTCTTCGAACTCGGCGGCAACTCCCTCGTCGCCACCCAGGTGGTCTCCCGCATCGGAGCCGCGCTCGACACCCAGGTGCCCGTGCGTGTGCTGTTCGAGGCGTCCACCGTCGTGGGTCTCGCGACCCGGCTCGCCAAGCAGATCGGTACCGGCGCGCGGTCCCCGCTCGTCGCCCGGCCGCGACCCGACGTGCTGCCGTTGTCGACTGCGCAGCAACGGATCTGGTTCCTCAACCGCTTCGACGTCAACACCGCCGCCTACAACCTTCCGTTCACGGTGCGGCTCACCGGCGCCGTCGATCCCGCAGCGGTGTCCGACGCCTTCGCCGACGTGGTGGCGCGGCACGAGAGCCTGCGGACCGTCTACCCCGAGGTGGACGGCGAGCCGCAGCAGACGATCCTTCCGGTCGAGCAGGTCGTCGTCCCGCTCGAGCCGATCGACGTCGACGAGCAGGACCTGCACGCGGCCGTCGTCGACCTCGCGAGCCGCGGTTTCGACGTCGTCCGCGACGTCCCCTTCCGGGTCGCGCTGTACCGGCTCGCCCCCGACGACTACGTCCTGGCGATGGTGCTGCACCACATCGCCGCCGACGGCTCCTCGTTCGGCCCGTTCGCCCGCGACGTGGTCACGGCCTACAGCGCCCGCGCCGAGGGGAACAAGCCGAGCTGGACGCCGCTTCCGGTCCAGTACGCCGACTACGCCGTTTGGCAGCGAGAGGCCCTCGGCGACGAGGCCGACCCGAATTCCGTTGCGGCGCAGCAGCTCGACTACTGGGTGAACGAGCTCGACGGTCTGCCCGACCAGCTCGACCTGCCCACCGACCGGACCCGGCCCGCCGTCTCCTCCTACAACGGCGACAAGCACCGCTTCGCGATCGACGCCGAGACCCACCGCGGTCTCGTCGACCTCGCCCGCAGGCAGCACGCGTCGCTGTTCATGGTCGTCCACGCTGCCTACGCGGCGCTGCTGTCCCGCCTCAGCGGTTCCGACGACATCGCCATCGGTACCGCCGTGGCAGGTCGTGGGGAGAAGGATCTCGACGACCTGATCGGCATGTTCGTCAACACCCTCGTCCTGCGCACCAGGGTCGATCCCGGCGTGTCGTTCGAGGACTACCTCGCCGGCGTCCGGGAGACCGACCTGACGGCGTTCTCGAACGCCGACGTCCCCTTCGAGCGTCTCGTCGAGGTGCTCAACCCGCCACGCTCGACCGCCCGGCACCCGCTGTTCCAGGCCGCGCTGTCCCTCGAACCGGGCACCGCGCGCGACGTCTCGTTCGCGGGAGTCCACGCCGTCGGCGCCGAACTGGACGTGCCGATCTCGAAGTTCGACATCCAGCTGTGGGTGACCGAGAAGACCGGTGACGACGGCGAACCCGCCGGCCTCGACGCCCTGTTCGAGTACGCCACCGACCTGTTCGACGCCGCGACGGTCGCCGTCTTCGCCGAACGCTTCGCGCGGATTCTCGCCGGGATCGTCGCCGATGCGTCGACCTGCGTGGGCGACCTGGCGATCCTCTCGCCCGGGGAGGCCGAACGCCTGCTCACGGCGACGGGACCCGAGCCCGCCGAGGCCCGCACCCTGGTGGAGCTGCTGACCATCGGCGCCGTCGACCATCCCGACCGCGTCGCCGTCCGCGACCGCGACACCGTCCTGACCTACCGCGAACTCGACACCTGGTCGAACCGCATCGCCCGGCGGCTCGTCGAGCTCGGTGCCCGGCCCGACGGCATCGTCGCGCTGGCCTTCCCGCGGTCGTGGGAGATGGTGCTCGCCGTGTGGTCGGTCGCCAAGACCGGCGCCGCCTACACGCCCGTCGACCCGGAGTACCCGGCCGAACGCGTCACCCACATGCTCGACGACTCGTCGGCCGTCTTCGGCCTGACGACGGGGGAGTACGCCACCGGTCTGTCCTCGGCCACCGAGTGGATCCGCCTCGACGACCCCGAATTCGTCGACGCGTGCGCGTCCTACCCGGACGGCCCGCTCACCGACGCCGACCGCGCTGCGCCGCTGCGCCTCGACCACACCGCTTACGTCATCTACACCTCCGGTTCGACGGGCAAGCCCAAGGGCGTCGCCGTCACCCACCGCGGCCTCGCCGGTCTCGTCCGCGAGACCGTCGAACTGTACGGCGTGACAGAGGAATCGAAGCTCCTGCACATCTGCTCGCCGAGCTTCGACCCGACGGTCCTCGACTGGACGCTGGCCGGGTCCACCGGCGCCGAACTCGTCGTGACACCGCCGTCCGTCTACGGCGGCGCCGAACTGCGCGCGCTCATCGAACGCACCGGCGTCACCCACACCGTCATCACCCCGGCGGTGCTCGGTTCCGTCGACCCGAGCGGACTCGACGCCCTGCGCGTCGTGAACGTCGGTGGCGACGTGTCCACGGCCGACCTCGTCTCCCGCTGGGCGCCCGGCCGCAGCTTCTACAACGCCTACGGGCCGACCGAGACCACGATCGTCTCGACGCGCGCTCTGCTCGAACCGTCCGGGCCGATCACCATCGGACGGCCCGTGGCGGGCGTGCACGCCCTGGTCCTCGACAGCCGGCTCCGCCCGGTCCCCGCCGGTGTCGCGGGTGAGCTCTATCTCGCGGGCGACGTGCTCGCCCGCGGTTACCATCGACGTCCGGCGCTCACCGCCGACCGGTTCGTGGCGAACCCGTTCGGCGCGAACGGAACCCGGATGTACCGCACCGGCGACATCGTGCGCTGGGACGAGCAGGGCCGCATCGAGTTCGCCGGACGCGCCGACTTCCAGGTCAAGGTCCGCGGCTACCGCATCGAACTCGGGGAGATCGACGCCGCTCTGCTGACCCACCCCTCGGTCGCCTTCGCGACCACCGTCGGACACGAGATGCCCTCGGGCCAGACCGCGCTCGTCGCGTACGTGCACGGGGACGAGCAGATCGATCCTGCCGAACTCGCCGATCACGTCGGCCGCTCGCTGCCGTCGTACATGGTGCCCTCGCAGATCATCGTGCTCGACGAGGTGCCGCTCAACCCGGTCGGCAAGCTCGACCGCCGTGCCCTGCCCGAGCCCGATCTCGGCATCAGCTACCGCGAGTTCCGTGCCCCGACCACTCCCATCGAGGAGACGGTCGCGAACGTCTTCGCCGAGGTGCTCGGCGTCCAGGGCGTGGGTCTCGACGACGACTTCTTCGAACTCGGCGGCAACTCGCTGCTCGCCACGCAGGTCGTCTCCCGGCTCGGTGTCGCCCTCGACGCGCAGGTGCCGGTTCGGGCGTTGTTCGAATCCAGTTCGGTGGCGGCCCTGGCGGTGCGCGTCGAGCAGGAGGCAGGTCGCGGAGCGCGCATCGCCCTGACGAAGATGCCGCGGCCCGAACGTGTTCCGCTGTCGCTCGCGCAGCAGCGCATGTGGTTCCTCAACCGCTTCGATCCGCGGTCGTCCACCTACAACCTCCCGATGGCGCTGCGCCTGACCGGCGAATTGGACGTCGCCGCACTGCAGGTGTCGATCATGGACGTCATCGATCGGCACGAGTCGTTGCGCACCGTCTTCCCCGATTCGCCGAACGGACCGCACCAGGTCGTCCGTGCCGCGGCGGAGGTCGTGCCGGATCTGACCCCGACCCGGATCACCCCTGACGAGCTGCCCGCGTCCGTGCGGCGCCTGGTCTTCACCGGACTGGACGTGACGTCGGACGTGCCGATCCGCGCCGAACTGTTCGAACTCGGCGACCAGGAACACGTGCTCGCGCTCGTCGTGCACCACATCTCGGCCGACGGCTGGTCCACCGGTCCGATGGCGCGCGACATCATGGTCGCCTACACTGCCCGCACCGAATGGGAGGAGCCCTCGTGGGCACCCCTGCCGGTGCAGTACGCCGACTACACGCTGTGGCAGCGGCAGGTACTCGGATCCGAGGACGATCCGCAGTCGCTGATCTCCCGGCAGCTCGACTACTGGCGTCGCACCCTCGCCGGTGCGCCCGACCAGCTCGATCTGCCCGCCGACCGTCCGCGCCCGGCCGTGCAGTCGTACTCCGGTGCGACCGTGGACTTCCCGATCGATCCGGAACTGCACCGCGAGCTCGTGGCGCTGGCACGTACCCGCAATGCATCGCTGTTCATGGTGGTACACGCGGCCCTGAGCGTGTTGCTCGCGAGGATGTCCGGTCAGGACGACATCGCGATCGGCACCCCGGTCGCGGGTCGCGGCGAGCAGGCGCTCGACGATCTGATCGGCATGTTCGTCAACACCCTCGTGCTGCGCACGGATGTCGATTCGGGCAGGCCGTTCACCGCGCACCTCGCACGGGCACGCGACGCGGCGCTCGGCGCCTTCGGCCACGCCGACGTGCCGTTCGAGCGGCTCGTCGAGGTGCTCAACCCGACCCGCTCCACCGCCCGGCACCCGCTGTTCCAGGTGATGCTCTCGTTCGAGAACCTGCGCGCCGCGCACGTCGAACTGCGTGGCCTGACCCTCGACGTGCTCGACATCGACACGGCGGTCGCCAGGTTCGACCTGCAGCTCACCCTCACCGAGGACTTCGCGGAGGACGGCACGCCGAACGGTCTCGGAGCGGCGTTCACCTATGCGACCGACCTGTTCGATCACGCGACGGTGCGCGGATTCGCCGATCGCTTCGTCCGAATCCTCGAGGCCGTGGTGCTCGAGCCCGAGGTCGTCGTCGGCGACATCGACCTGCTCGGCGCCGACGAGCGTCTCGCGGTCCTCGAATCGTGGAACGACACCGCGCACGAGCTGGAACCGGCCACTCTCGTCGACCTGTTCGACGCCCGGGTCGCGACGGATCCCGACGCCGTGGCCGTGGCCTTCGAGGGCGAGCAACTGACCTATGCGGACTTCGACGCGCGAGTGAACCGCCTTGCCCGCCATCTGATCTCGCAGGGTGTCGGACCGGAGTCGACCGTCGGACTCGCGGTGCGGCGATCCCTCGACCTCCTCGTCGGCATGTACGCGATCGTCAAGGCCGGCGGCGCCTACCTGCCGCTCGACCCCGATCAGCCCGCCGACCGCAACGCGTACATCCTCGACACGGCGGCGCCGGTCGCGGTGCTGACCACCACCCGCGACGCCTTCGGGTCGACCGCGGCCGCGCACACGATCGAGATCGACACGCTCGATGTGTCCGACCTGCCGTCCGGCCCGATCACCGACGCCGATCGCATCGCCACGCTCACGCCGGCGAACACCGCCTACGTCATCTTCACGTCCGGTTCGACGGGACGGCCCAAGGGTGTCGCGGTGCCGCACGGCGCAATCGTCAACCGCCTGCTGTGGATGCAGGACGAGTACGGCCTCACCCGCGACGACGCGGTGCTGCAGAAGACGCCGTTCACCTTCGACGTGTCGGTGTGGGAGTTCTTCTGGCCCCTGCAGATCGGTGCGCGACTCGAGATCGCACTTCCCGACGGTCATCGGGACCCGGCCTATCTCGCCCGGGTCATGGCCGACCGCGGCGTCACGGTCGCGCACTTCGTGCCGTCCATGCTCGCGGTCTTCGTCGCCGAGAACGCCGCGGCCTCGGCCTCATCGTTGCGGATGGTCTTCGCCTCGGGCGAGGCACTGCCCGCCTCGGTCGCCGCACGCCTGCGGTCGATCCTGCCGGGCGCTCGCCTGCACAACCTGTACGGCCCCACCGAGGCGGCCGTCGACGTGACCTACCACGAGGTCACCGCGGCCGACGCGGTGTCGGTGCCGATCGGCGTCCCGGTCTGGAACACCGGCGTCCACGTCCTCGACGGCCGACTGCATCCGGTGCCGGTCGGTGTCGCGGGTGAGCTCTACCTGTCGGGTGTCCAGCTGGCGCGCGGTTACGTGGCGCGGCCGGATCTGACGGCGGAACGCTTCGTCGCCTCGCCGTACGGGGCGGGGGAGAGGCTCTACCGCACGGGCGATCTCGTGCGGTGGGTCGCCCGGGAGACCTCCGACGCACGCACGGCGCGTGCCGAACTCGAATACATCGGCCGCACCGACTTCCAGGTCAAGTTGCGCGGTCTGCGCATCGAACTCGGCGAGATCGAGACGGCTCTGCTCGCGCTCGACGACGTCGATCAGGCCGTCGTGCTCGTGCGCTCGGACGCCCACTCCGGTGAGCACCTCGTCGCCTATCTCGTCGCCGCCGACGGCCGGTCGCTCGACACCACCTCGGTCTCGCGTCGTCTCGCCGGCTCGCTGCCGGCCTACATGGTGCCGTCGGTCTACGTCGTGCTCGACGAGTTCCCGCTCGGATCGTCGGGCAAGCTCGACCGCAAGGCCCTGCCGGCCCCGATCTTCGAGGTCAAGGAGTTCCGCGCCCCGACGACCCCGGTCGAACAGATCGTCGCGTCGGTCTTCGCCGACGTCCTCGGACTCGAACGCGTCGGTCTCGACGACGACTTCTTCGCGCTCGGCGGCAACTCGCTGATCGCGACGCAGGCCGTCTCCCGCATCGGCGAAGCCCTCGGCGGCCGGACGGCGCTGCGTGCGATCTTCGAGTCGTCCACCGTCGAAGGTCTCGCCGCGGCTGTGGAGGCTGCGTCGTCCGGCATCGACCGGATCCCGCTCGTCGCCGGTCCGCGACCCGCACGGGTGCCGCTGTCGCTCGCCCAGCAGCGCATGTGGTTCCTCAACCGCTTCGACCCCGAGTCGGCGGTGAACAACATCCCCGTCGCCGTGCATCTGTCGGGCAAGCTGGACGTCGAGGCCCTCGAAGCCGCGCTCCACGACGTGATCTCGCGTCACGAGTCGCTACGCACCGTCTACCCCGACATCGACGGCTACGGATACCAGAAGGTGCTCGCCCCGGCCGATGTCACGATCCGACTCGAACCGCTGTCGATCGACCCGGCGAATCTTCCTGCCGAACTCCGACAGCTCGCCGCGACCCCGTTCGACCTTGCTCGCGACGTCCCTCTGATCGTCCGGCTCTTCGAGTCGGCTCCGGACGAGCACGTGCTCGTAGCCGTGCTGCACCACATCGCGGCGGACGGGTTCTCGATGGGACCGCTCACGCGCGACATCATGATCGCCTACGCCGCTCGGTCCACCGGGGAGGCGCCCGGCTGGGAACCGCTCGACATCCAGTACGCCGACTACACCCTCTGGCAGCGCGATGTCCTCGGCTCCGAGGAAGACCCGGATTCCCTGGTAGCGCAGCAGATCGACTACTGGATGGAAGCGCTGAAGGATCTGCCGGACAGCCTGGACCTCCCGGTCGACCGTCCTCGGCCCGCCGTCGCCTCCTACCGTGGAGCGACGTCGCGATTCACCGTCGGCGCAGAGCTGCGGGCCGCGATCGGACGCCTCGCGAAGGAACATCGGACGACGGACTTCATGGTCGTGCACGCGGTGCTCGCAGCGCTCCTCGCACGCATGAGCGCGTCGGACGACATCGCGATCGGCACCCCGATCGCCGGCCGCGGTGAGCGTGTCCTCGACGAGCTCGTCGGCATGTTCGTCAACACGCTCGTGCTGCGTACACAGGTCGACGTCTCGGCTCCGTTCGAGGAACTTCTCGGCCACGTACGCGACGTGGACCTGGGGGCGTTCGCACACGCGGATGTTCCGTTCGAGAGGCTCGTCGACGTCCTGGCCCCCGTGCGCACCCAGGCGCACAATCCGCTGTTCCAGGTGATGCTCGCCTTCCAGAACATCGGCCCGGTCTCGTTCGAGCTGCCGGAACTGTCGGTTTCGAATCTGGCGTTCGACAGCGACCTGTCGAAGTTCGATCTCGCCGTCACCGTCCTCGACGAGGACGGCGCCGGGACGGACGGTGGTTACGTCGTCGAATGGTCCTATGCCACCGACCTGTTCGATGCGGACACCGTTTCCGATTTCGGTGCGCGATTCGTCCGGATGCTCGAAGAGGTCGTCGCCGATGCGTCGACTGCAGTCGGTGATCTCGAAATCCTCTCGGACGGAGAGGCGCAGCACTTGCTCTCCGTCCGTGGACGGGCGGTCGCGCGGACGGCGACGCTCGTGGAACTGCTCACCTCCGCGGTATCCGACCATCCCGATCGCATTGCCGTCCGGGCGGGCGACACCGTCCTGACCTACCGGGACCTCGACGAACGGTCAAACCGGATCGCACGGTATCTGATCGGACGCGGTGCCGGTCCCGACGGGCTCGTTGCACTCGCCTTCCCTCGTTCGTGGGAAATGGTGCTGGGGGTGTGGTCGGTCGCGAAGACGGGTGCGGCCTATGTGCCGATCGACCCGGAATACCCGATCGAACGCGTCGCCCACATGCTCGACGACTCGGGAGCCCTGCTCGGGCTGACCGCGACGGCGCACGCGGCGAAGCTGCCCTCCCGGACCGAATGGGTTCGGCTCGACGACGATGCGTTCGTCGCCGACTACTCCGCCCGGTCGGCGGCCCCGATCACGGATGCCGACCGCACGGCGTCGCTGCGAGTCGACCATCTCGCGTACGTCATCTACACCTCGGGTTCGACGGGTCGCCCGAAGGGCGTCGGGGTCACCCACCGCGGCCTGGCCGGTCTGGTCCGGGAAACCGTCGAACTGTACGGGGTGACCGCCCGGTCCCGGATCCTGCACATCTGTTCGCCGAGTTTCGATCCCTCCGTGCTGGACTGGACGATGGCGGGTTCGACGGGCGCCGAACTCGTCATCACGCCGCCGTCGATCTACGGTGGTGCCGAACTGCGGGCACTCATCGCGCAGACGAAGGTCACGCACGCCGTGATCACCCCGGCGGTACTCGGTTCGGTGGATCCCGGCGACCTGGACTCGCTGCACACCCTCAACGTCGGTGGCGACGCGTCCACTCCGGACCTCGTAGCGCGCTGGGCTCCCGGCCGGCGATTCTTCAACGCCTACGGGCCGACCGAGACCACGATCGTTTCGACTCGCGAACAGCTCGAGGCCGACGGGCCGATCACGATCGGCGCACCCACCGCGGGTGTGCACGCTCTCGTTCTCGACGGCCGGATGCGACCGGTTCCCACAGGGGTACCAGGCGAGCTCTATCTGGCGGGTGACGTACTCGCCCGGGGATACCATCATCGTCCCGGTCTCACCGCAGGGCGGTTCGTCGCGGCCCTGTTCGGCGTGCCGGGCGCTCGGATGTACCGCACCGGCGACATCGTGCGCTGGGACGCCGAGCGTCGTCTGGTGTTCGTGGGCCGCTCGGACTTCCAGGTCAAGATCCGCGGATACCGGATCGAACTCGGTGAGATCGACGCCGTGCTCCTGACACACCCGCTCGTCGTGTTCGCCAGCACCGTCGGCCACGAGATGCCCTCGGGGCAAACGGCTCTCGTCGCATACGTGCAGGGCGGTGCGGGGCTCGTCCCTGCCGAACTCTCCGAGCACGTCGCACGCTCGCTGCCCTCGTACATGGTCCCCTCGCAGATCATCGTGCTCGACGAGGTGCCGTTGACGCCCGTGGGCAAACTCGACCGCAGCGCGCTACCCGAACCGGAGTTCGGCCTCCGTTACCGCGAATTCCGTGCACCCACCACCCCGGTCGAAGAATCCGTCGCGCGAGTGTTCGCCGATGTGCTGGGCGTACAGGATGTCGGGCTCGACGACGACTTCTTCGAGCTCGGAGGGAACTCGCTCCTCGCGACCCAGGTCGTCTCCCGCCTCGGTGCGATCCTGGACACGCAAGTGCCGGTACGTGCACTCTTCGATGCCGGCACCGTTGCCGCACTCGCGGTGCGCGTCGAACGGGAGGCCGGCCGAGGTGAACGCGTCCCGCTCGCCAGGACGACGCGCCCCGAACGTATTCCGTTGTCGCCGGCGCAGCAGCGCATGTGGTTTCTCAACCGGTTCGATCCCGAATCCGGCGCGAACAACATCCCGGTAGGGGTGCGTCTGACCGGGGACCTCGACGTGAAGGCACTGCGCACCGCGCTGCGCGACGTCGTCGAACGACACGAGTCGCTGCGCACCGTCTATCCCGACGTCGACGGCGCAGGACACCAGTCGATCCTGCCGCCCTACACAGTGGAGTTGCCGGTCGAGCGTGTCGACGAGAGCGCCCTGTTCGATCGGGCCGAACAGCTCACCTCGGAGGGTTTCGACGTCACGCGCGAGGTGCCGCTGCGGGTCGTGCTGTTCACTCTCGGTGCCCGCGAACATGTGCTGTTCCTCGTGGTGCACCACATCGCAGCCGACGGTTTCTCCCTGCGACCGCTCGCGCGCGACATCATGCTCGCGTACGCCAACCGCTCGCGTGGGGAAGCTCCCGCGTGGGCGCCGCTGGAAGTGCAGTACGCCGACTATGCCCTCTGGCAGCGCGAGGTCCTCGGTTCGGAAAGTGACCCGGACTCGGTTTTCTCCCGGCAGACGAAGTACTGGACCGATCGGCTGGCGGACCTGCCCGACCAGCTCGATCTGCCGTCCGATCGTGCTCGCCCGGAGGTGGCGTCCAACGCCGGCCGCACGAGCCGGTTCCGGATCGAGCCACAGCTGCACGCTTCGTTGGAAGAGCTGGCCAGGCAACGGAACACGACGCTGTTCATGGTCGTGCATGCGGCACTCGCAGTGTTGCTGGCCCGGGTGTCCGGCTCGGAGGACATCGCCATCGGCACCCCGATCGCCGGTCGCGGCGAGCGTGCACTGGACGACCTCGTGGGCATGTTCGTCAACACGCTCGTGCTCCGCGTCGACGTGCGGAACGATCGTCCCTTCCACGACCTGCTCGGGCAGGTGCGGGAGACCGATCTCGACGCCTTCGCGCACGCCGACGTCCCCTTCGAACGGCTCGTCGAGATCCTCGATCCTCAGCGGTCACAGGCCCGTCACCCGCTGTTCCAGGTGGCGCTCACGTTCCAGAACACCGGTGATGTCGAGTTCGCTCTCGACGGCGTCACCGCCCGGGCCCTCCACTACGACGCGGATACCGCCAAGTTCGACCTGCAGTTCACGTTTGCGGAGAGGAAGGGCGAGGACGATGCGGACGCGGGTATGGATTTCGCCGTCACCTACGCGACGGACCTGTTCGACGACCTGAGGGTCGCGGCGTTCGCGGAGCAGTTGCTCCGGATTCTGCGTGCGGTCGTGGAGGACCCTTCGGCCGTGGTCGGGGACATCGAGATCCTCGACGATTTCGAGCGGGAACTGGTCGTCTCGCGCTGGAACTCGCTGGGCGACGACGTCGCACCGGCCGGGGCGACGCTCGTGGACATGTTCGAGGCGCGCGTCGCCGAGTGCGGCGACGCGGTCGCGGTGCGGTTCGGCGACGAGCAGTTGTCCTACCGTGAGCTCGGTGCGCGGGTGCACCGCCTGGCACGTCATCTCATCGATGTCGGTGCCGGACCGGAGGATCTGGTCGCGGTCGCGATGCCGCGCTCGCTCGATCTGATCGTGGCGTTGCTCGCGGTGCTCGAGGCCGGTGCCGGATACTTGCCGATCGATCCGAACTCGCCGGCCGACCGGATCGAGTTCCTGGTCTCGGACGCGACGCCGGTGGCGGTGGTGACCACCTCGGATGCCGAGGTGCCGTTCCCGGACTCGGTGCCGGTCGTCGAGATCGATCGTCTGGATCTGTCGGAGGTCGACGACGCACCGATCCTCGACGCGGAGCGCCGTGCCCCGCTGACATCGACGAACCTGGCGTACGTGATCTACACGTCGGGATCGACCGGACGCCCGAAGGGTGTGCTGATCCCGCACCGCAATGTCGTGCGGCTGATGGTCAACACCGAATCGGTGTACGGCTTCGACTCGTCGGACGTATGGACGATGTTCCACAGCTACGCCTTCGACTTCTCGGTATGGGAGCTGTGGGGGCCGCTGCTCTACGGCGGAACCCTCGTGGTCGTCGACTACTTCACGTCGCGTTCGCCGGAAGCCTTCCGCGAGTTGCTGATCCGCGAACGCGTCACCGTGCTCAACCAGACGCCGTCGGCCTTCTACCAGCTGGTCGAGGCCGACCGGGTCGCGGTCGACGAGGCGCAGTTGTCGTTGCGGTACGTGATCTTCGGTGGCGAGGCGCTCGAGCCGCGTCGTCTGGCCGGGTGGTTCGAGCGTCACGGGGATGCGGGGCGAGCGCAGCGACTGGGGATCGGCACAGCTCCGCGGTTGGTGAACATGTACGGCATCACCGAGACGACCGTGCACGTGTCGTACCGGGAGATCGGTGCCGACCTGGCGCAGAGTGCGTCCGCGAGCGTGGTCGGTGTCCCGATCGCGGGTCTGCGGGTGTACGTGCTCGACCGGCGGCTCAAGCCGGTGCCGGTGGGCGTGGCCGGCGAAATGTATGTCGGCGGCGGCCAGTTGGCGCGTGGATACCTGCGCCGTCCGGAGCTGTCGGCGGCACGTTTCGTCGCCGATCCGTTCTCGTCCGACGGTGCGCTGCTGTACCGGACGGGCGATGTCGCACGCTGGGTCGTCTCGGGCGATCTCGAATATCTCGGACGCGCCGACGACCAGGTGAAGATCCGCGGTTTCCGCATCGAGCTCGGTGAGGTGGAGGCTGCGGTGCTTGCGCAGGACGAGGTCGCCCACGCGGCGGTCATCGTGCGCGAGGACACCCCGGGAGCAGCCCGGATCGTCGCCTATGTGGTTCCGCACGACGGCATGTCGATCGATACCGAAGCGCTGCGCAGCGGTGTCGCCGTGGTCCTGCCGGAGTACATGGTGCCCTCGGCGTTCGTGGTGATCGACGCGATCCCGCTGACGGTCAACGGCAAGCTCGACCGCCGGGCGCTGCCCGAGCCGGTGTTCGAAACGCGTGGTTTCCGCGCGCCGAGCACCCCGATCGAGGAGATCGTGGCGGGCGTGTTCGCCGACGTCCTCGATGTCGACCGCATCGGCGCCGACGACGATTTCTTCGCACTCGGTGGCAACTCGCTGATCGCGACGCAGGTCGTCGCCCGACTCGGTGCCGCGCTCGATGCGCAGGTGCCGGTGCGGACGTTGTTCGAGGCGTCCACCGTCGCGGAACTCGCGACACGGGTCGAGCAGGAGTCCGGTCGCGGCGCTCGGGTGCCGCTCGCGGCGCGGACACGGCCGGAGTCGATCCCGCTGTCTCCCGCACAGCATCGGATGTGGTTCCTCAACCGGTTCGATCCCGACTCGACGGCCTACAACATCCCGTTCGCGTTGCGGATGACGGGCGCACTGGACGTCGACGCGTTGCGTGCCGCCGTCACCGACCTCGTCGCACGGCACGAGTCCCTGCGCACCGTCTATCCCGAGACCGAATCCGGTCCGGTGCAGCGCATCCTGCCTGCCTCGCAGGTCCGGCCGGAGCTCGAACCGGTGGACGTCACCGCCGCCGATCTCGAGCCGCGGATGCGGGAGATCGCCGCGGCCGGCTTCGACGTCACCGTCGACGTGCCGGTACGGATGCATCTGCTCCGCGTCGCCGACGACGATCACGTCCTCGTCACCGTGGTCCACCACATCAGCGCCGACGGCTCGTCGATGGTGCCGCTGGTCCGCGATGTGATGACGGCCTACGCCGCCCGGTCCGCGAACAGTGATCCGGCGTGGGCGCCGCTCGCGGTGCAGTACGCCGACTTCGCGTTGTGGCAGCGGGAGGTCCTCGGCTCCGAGGACGATCCGGAGTCCACCGCCGCCGAGCAGCTCGGCTACTGGCGCATCGCGCTCGCCGACCTGCCCGACCAGCTCGACCTGCCGCTCGACCGTCCGCGGCCGGCGCAGCAGAGCTTCCGCGGCGACCGCGTGGAGTTCACCATCGGTGCCGATCTCCACCGTGAGCTGCGGGATCTGGCGCGCAACCGGAACGCGACCGTGTTCATGGCCGTGCACGCGGCCTTCGCGGCGCTGCTCGCGCGCCTGTCCGGTTCGACGGACATCGCGGTGGGCACCCCCATCGCGGGCCGCACCGAGCAGGCCACCGAGGACATCATCGGCATGTTCGTCAACACGCTGGTGCTCCGGCTGGAGGTGGACGGTGGTGCGTCCTTCGACGAATTGCTGTCCGCAGCACGGGAAACCGATCTGCAGGCCTTCGCGCACGCGGACGTGCCGTTCGAGCGTCTCGTGGAGGTCCTGAACCCGGCCCGCTCGACGGCCCGGCATCCGCTGTTCCAGGTCGGCTTCTCGTTCCAGAACCAGAGCCGCTCCGAACTCGCCCTGCCCGGGCTCGACATCGAACCGGTCGATCTCGAAGGTGGCACCGCCCAGTTCGACATGCACCTGATCGTCGCCGACAGCTACGGAGACGACGGCGCGCCGAAGGGCATCGACGCGATCCTCACCTACGCGACGGATCTGTTCGACCGCGAGACCGCGGAGGCCGTCGCGGCCCGTTTCGAGCAGCTGCTCGAAGCGCTCGTCGAGTCGCCGGCACTGCCCGTCGGTGATCACGCGTTGCTCCTGCCGCAGGAGCGCGACACGGTGCTCGGCGCGTGGAACGACACCGCGCACGGAACCGACCCCGGCGCGACCCTCGTCGGTCTGTTCGACGAGCAGGTCGCCGCACACCGCGACGACGTCGCGATCGTGTACGAGGGCCGGCGGTGGACCTACGGCGAGTTCGACTCGTCCGTCAACCGTCTCGCCCGGCACCTGCTCGGTCTCGGTGTGGGGCCGGAGGATCGGGTCGCGCTCGCGATCCGTCGTTCACCCGAGCTGCTCGTGGGCATGTACGCGATCGCGAAGACCGGCGCTGCCTACGTGCCGGTCGACCCGGACCAGCCCGCCGAGCGCAACACCTACATCCTCGACACGGCCGCTCCCGTCGCGATCGTGACGACGAGCGGCGACCGGGTCGAGCACGGCACGGCGCCGGTCGTCGAACTCGACGGCCTCGACCTCGCCGGGCTCTCCGACGATCCGATCACCGACGACGACCGGTCGGCTCCGCTGCGGCCGGGCAACACGGCGTACGTGATCTTCACGTCGGGTTCGACCGGCCGCCCCAAGGGCGTCGCGGTCTCCCACGCCGCGATTGTCAACCAGTTGTTGTGGAAGCGTGAGTATTTCGGTATCGGGGCCGACGACGCGGTGCTGCTCAAGACCGTCGCGACGTTCGACCTGTCGGTGTGGGAGTTCTGGTCGGCGCTCACCTCCGGCGCCCGCCTGGTGATCGCCACCGCCGACGGACACCGCGATCCCGACTATCTGCTCGCGTTGTTGCGCGACGAGCAGGTGACCACGCTGCACACCGTTCCGTCCATGCTGTCGATGCTGATGACGGTCGCGGCCGGTCCGGTGGCGCCGTCGCTGCGGCGGATCCTCGCGATCGGTGAGGCGCTGCCCGCGGCGGTGGCCCAGCAGTTCCGCGCGGACAACACCGCGACGCTGTACAACCTCTACGGACCGACCGAGGCCGCGGTCTCGGTGACCGTCCACGAGGTCGACGATGCCGACCGGACCGTCGTCCCGATCGGTGTGCCAGAGTGGAACACCGCCGTCTACGTCCTCGACGACCGGCTGCGGCCGGTGGCGCCGGGTGTCGCCGGCGAGCTGTACCTCGCGGGTGCCCAGCTCGCGCGGGGCTACCACGACCGTCCCGACCTCACCGCGGACCGGTTCGTCGCCGACCCGTACGGACGCGGACGTATGTACCGCACGGGCGACATCGGCCGGTGGAACCGTGCCGGTCGCCTCGAATACCTCGACCGGGCCGACTTCCAGGTCAAGGTTCGCGGTTACCGCATCGAACTCGGCGAGGTCGAGACCGTCCTGCGCGAGCTGCCCGACGTGAAGGATGTCGCTGTCCTGGTGCGCAACACCGCCCACCTCGGCGACCGTCTCGTCGCCTACGTCGTGCCGGCCACCGACGCGTTCGACTCCGGTGCGACACGGACGGCGCTCGCGGAGCGACTGCCGTCGTACATGGTGCCGTCGGCCTTCGTCGAACTCGAGGCGCTGCCGCTGAACACCAACGGCAAGCTCGACCGGCGGGCCCTGCCCGACCCCGAACTCGACGCGGGGCAGTTCCGCGCCCCGACCGATCCCGTCGAGGAGATCGTGGCCGCGACCGTCGCCGAACTGCTCGGCGTCGAGCGGGCCGGCCTCGACGACGATTTCTTCGAACTCGGCGGCAACTCGCTGCTCGCGACGCAGCTCGCCGCCCGGCTCGGTGCCGCACTCGACACCCGCGTGCCGGTCCGGACCGTCTTCGAGTCGTCCACGGTGGTCGCGCTCGCCGCCCGCCTCCGGCCGTCGGTGGGCGAGGGTGCCCGTCCGGCGCTCACGACCGTCCCGCGTCCCGAGCAGGTGCCGCTGTCGCTCGCACAGCAGCGCATGTGGACCCTGAACCGGGTCGATCCGGAATCGGGTGTCTACAACATCCCCGTCGCCGTGCGCCTGACCGGTGCGCTCGACGTGGACGCCCTGCGCGCCGCGGTCGCCGACCTGTTCGCACGACACGAGGTGCTGCGCACCGTCTACCCGGACAGCGGTGACGGTCCGGTGCAGGTCGTGCTGCCGGTTGCGCAGGCCGTGCCCGAGCTCACCCCGGTGGACGTGACCACCGACGAACTCGTCGACCGTCTCACCGAGATCCTCGGCAGCGGATTCGACGTGACGGCATCGGTCCCGCCGGTGCGGGTCGCGTTGTTGCGTCTCGACGCCGCCGAACACGTCCTCGCGGTCGTCGCGCACCACATCAGTGCCGACGGGTACTCGATGCGCCCGCTCGTGCGCGACGTCATGACCGCCTATCTCGCGCATGCCGCGGGGGAGACCCCGGGCTGGGCGCCGCTCGAGGTCCAGTACGCCGACTACACGCTGTGGCAGCAGAGCGTTCTCGGTTCCGAGGACGATCCCGAGAGCGAGCTGTCGCGTCAGCTCGACTACTGGGCCGACGAACTCTCCGGTGTCCCGGAGGTTCTCGCCCTGCCCACGGATCGTCCGCGCCCCGCCCGCCAGTCGACCGTCGGTGAGTCGTTCACCTTCACGATCGGTGAGGAACTCGCGCAGCGGATCGAGAAGACCGCCCGCGAGCACAACGCGACGGTCTTCATGACGATGCACGCCGCCTTCGCGGTGCTGCTCGCCCGCCTGTCGGGCAGCGAGGACATCGCGGTGGGCACGCCGACCGCCGGTCGTGGTGAGGAAGCGCTCGACGACCTCGTCGGCATGTTCGTCAACACCCTCGTGCTCCGCACCCGGGTGGCCGGCTCGGCGACCTTCGCGGAGCTGCTCGCTCAGGCCAAGGAGAAGGATCTCGCGGCGTTCGGCAACGCCGATGTGCCGTTCGAGCGGGTCGTCGAACGTCTCGGTGTGCGACGCAACAGCGCGTACACCCCGCTGTTCCAGGCGATGCTCACCTTCCAGAACATCGACACGGGCACCTTCGCCCTGCCGGGGCTCGAGGTGGCCGCGCTCGAGACGGGCGCCGACCAGGCGAAGTTCGACCTGCAGTGCACGGTGGTCGAACGGTTCTCCGAGTCGGGAGCGCTGACCGCGCTCGATGTGACCTTCACCTACGCCACGGCACTGTTCGACGCCGCGACGGTCGAGGCCTTCGGCGATCGCTTCGTCCGGATCCTCGATGCCGTCAGCGCCGACCCGCAGGTCGTCCTCCGTTCGATCGATATCCGCACGGATGCCGAGCGGGCGCGGGCGGTCCGGCCGAAGAAGGCGCGCACCGTCGCCGATCTGCCGGCACTCGTGGCGGCAGCGGCTGCCGTGGCCCCGGACACCGTCGCCTTCCGGCACGGTGAGCGCGAAGTCACACTCGGCGAGTTCGCACAGCGTCTGGACACCATGGCCACCACGACCGGCGGTGCGCTCACCGCAGAAGCACTCGTGTCGGTGGTTTTGAACGGGCTCGTACCGGGGATGCTGCCCCAACTCGGCGCCGACGGTCTCGCACAGTTGGTGCGCGATGTGATCGCCGTCGCGGTAGGCGTCGATGCCGACGCGGTGGGAGACGCGGATTAGTCCTGTGTCGGTCACTTCGGGATAATGGAAGATCGGCTGTCGTTCGACTGCCCGGCCAGTACGGTGCCGGGTGGCAGCGGGGGGCGGTGTCGCGTGCGCAGCGTGATGCCGAGCGCAGGTTATTTCAGGAGGCTGACGTAGATGACGGGTGACATGGCGGGCAAGCCGGCGCTGGCGATCGAGGACCTTCCCCGGTTGCTCGCCGCCGTCGCGGAGATCGAACCCGACCGCGTCGCCCTCACCGACGGTGACACCCGTATCGGCTACGCGCGCCTGCGCGACGAGATCGCCACGCTCGACACCGCGATGGGTGGCGCGCTCGGTTTCGACGCGCTGTTCCCCGTCGTCCTGTCGAACATCGCGCCCGCTCTGCTGGGTGCTCCGGGTCTCGCGGGGGTGGTCGACGCCCTGCTGGCCGACGCCGTCGAGGTGCTCGGCGACGATGCGGCAGCATCGGCCACGGTCGATCCCGACACCCTCGTGGCGCGTTTCGACGCCCAGGTGGCGCGGACCCCCGATGCGGTCGCTCTCGAGTTCGACGGGCAGGCCCTGACCTACCGCGAATTCGATGCCCGCGCCAACCGTCTCGCACGTCACCTGATCGGTCTCGGTGTGGGCCCGGACGCACGGGTCGGTCTCGCCGTCCGCCGGTCGTTCGATCTGCTGGTCGGCATGTACGCCATCGTCAAGGCCGGTGGCGCCTACGTGCCGCTCGATCCCGACCATCCGGCCGATCGCCTCGCCTACGTCCTCGAGATCGCCGAGCCGGTCGCCGTCGTCACCACAGAGCGCGACGCCGTCGATCTTCCCGATTCGGTCCCGGCGCTGACGATCGACGCCCTCGACCTGTCGGAGGTCTCCGACGAGCCGATCGCCCCGGAGGAGCGCCGCGGCGCGCTCACGGCCGATCACCTCGCCTACGTCATCTTCACGTCCGGTTCGACGGGACGGCCCAAGGGCGTCGCCGTCGAGCACCGGGCGATCGTCGCGAACATCGACTGGCGCCAGTCCGAATACGGGATGCGCGCCGACGACGTGGTGCTGCAGAAGACACCGTTCACCTTCGACGTGTCGGTCTGGGAGTTCTTCTGGCCGCTGCAGGTGGGTGCCCGCCTCACGATCGCGGTGCCCGACGGGCACCGCGACCCGGCCTATCTCGCGCAGACGATGATCGAACGCGGCGTGACGATCGCGCACTTCGTGCCGTCGATGCTCGCCGTCTACCTCACCGAGCCCACCGCCGCGTCGGTGAGCACCCTGCGCTACGTCTTCGCGTCCGGTGAGGCGCTGCCGCCGCAGACCGTCGCCCGCTTCTACGAGATCTCCTCGGCGCGTCTGCACAACCTCTACGGGCCCACCGAGGCCGCGGTCGACGTCACCTACTTCGCGACCTCGGCCGACGACACCGTCGTGCCGATCGGTGCCGCCGTGGCCGACACCGGCCTCTACGTCCTCGACGAGGGCCTGCGTCCCGTCCCGGACGGTGTCGAGGGTGAGCTCTACCTCGCGGGCGTCCAGCTCGCGCGCGGCTACCTCCGTCGCCCCGATCTGACCTCCGATCGCTTCGTCGCCGACCCGTTCGGCGAGCCCGGTGACCGCATGTACCGCACCGGCGACCTCGTGAAGACGAACGACGACGGGCAGATCGAGTACATCGGTCGCACCGACTTCCAGGTGAAGCTGCGCGGTCTGCGCATCGAACTCGGCGAGATCGAATCGGCGTTGCTCGACCATCCGGGCGTGCGGCAGTCGGTCGTCGTCGTACACTCCGACCCCACGCTCGGCGACCACCTCGTCGCCTATCTCGTCACCGACGGGCACGACATCGAACGGTCCGAGCTCGCCGACGCCGTGCGCCGGCGCCTGCCCGACTACATGGTGCCGTCGCTGTTCGTCGAACTCGACGAGTTCCCGCTCGGCGGCAGCGGCAAGCTCGACCGGAAGGCCTTGCCCGCACCGGACTTCAGCTCCCTGCAGCGCGAATACCGCGCGCCGTCGACGGCGACCGAGCGCGCCGTCGTCGCCGCTTTCGAGCAGGTCCTCGGTATCGAGCAGCTCGGTGTCGACGACGACTTCTTCGAACTCGGCGGCAACTCCCTGAGCGCGACGCGGGTCGTCGCGCGGCTCAGCGCCGATCACAAGGTCCGCATCGACGTCCGCGAGTTCTTCGACGCCCCGACGGCGGCCGAACTCGCCTCGCTCGTCGACGCCGCCATGGCCTCGGGTGGCGACGGACGCGCACCGCTGGTCCCGCAGGTGCGTCCGGAACTGGTGCCGTTGTCGCTCGCGCAGCAGCGGATGTGGTTCCTCAACCGCTTCGAGCCCGAATCGGCGGTCGACAACATCCCCGTGGCGATCCGCCTGTCGGGGGCACTCGACGCGGCGGCCCTGCAGGCCGCGGTGACCGACGTGCTCGGCCGGCACGAGTCGCTGCGGACGATCTACCCGGACGTCGACGGTGTGGGCTACCAGCAGGTGCTGCCGGTGGACGAGGTGGTGCCCGACCTGACGCCGGTCCCGGTGGCCGAGTCCGATCTGATCGCCCGGGCCACCGAGATCGTCGGCACCGGCTTCGACGTGACGACGCAGGTCCCCTTCCGGGCGCAATTGTTCGCGGTGTCGGCGACCGAGCACGTGCTGGTGCTGGTCGTGCACCACATCGCCTCCGACGGTTTCTCGATGGGTCCGCTGACCCGCGACGTCGTGACGGCCTACGCCGCACGCGTCTCGGGCGACGCCCCGCAGTGGGAACCGCTCGCGGTGCAGTACGCCGACTTCGCCATCTGGCAGCGGGAGGTGCTCGGCTCGGAGGACGATCCGGAGTCGGTCATCTCCTCGCAGGTCGCGTTCTGGCGGGAGACCCTCGCGGGTCTGCCCGAGCAGCTCGATCTGCCGGCCGACCGTCCGCGACCGGCCGTCGCGAGCTACCGCGGTTCCTCGCACCGGTTCGTCCTGGACTCCGAACTCCGTTCCGCCGTCCGCGATCTCGCCCGCCGCACCTCCACCACCGAGTTCATGGTCGTGCACGCGGCACTGTCGGTGCTGCTGGCGCGGTTGTCGGGTACCGACGACATCGCGATCGGCACCCCGGTGGCCGGTCGTGGCGACGCGGCGCTCGACGACCTGGTGGGCATGTTCGTCAACACCCTCGTGCTGCGCACCCGGGTCGAGGGCGGCGAGTCGTTCGAGCAGGTGCTCGGACAGGTACGCGGCGCCGACCTCGAGGCGTTCGGGCAGGCCGACCTGCCGTTCGAGCGGCTCGTCGAGATCATCGACCCCGAACGGTCGACGGCACGGCACCCGTTGTTCCAGGTGCTCCTCGCGTTCCAGAACCTCGACGCCGACGCCCTCGAACTGCCCGGCCTGACCGTCTCGGCGCTCGACGTCGACGCGGCACTGGCGAAGTTCGACCTGCAGGTCACCGTCTCGGACGACGCGACCGCCGAGGGGTATCTCGTCGACCTCACCTATGCCACGGATCTGTTCGACGCCCGGACGATGGAGTCCTTCGCCGAGCGCCTGACCCGGATCCTCACCGCGGTCGTGACCGAACCCGCACTTCCGGTCGGTGATGTCGCGCTGCTCGACGATGCCGAGCGCACCGATGTGCTCGGCACGTGGAACGCCACCGAGCACGAACTCGGCGACGCCGGGACTCTCGTCGATCTGTTCGCCGAGCAGGTCCGGCGGTCGCCGGATGCGGTCGCGGTGGAGTTCGAGGGCGAGTCGCTGACCTACGGCGAGTTCTCCGAGCGCGTGAACCGTCTTGCGCGGCACCTGATCTCGCTCGGCGTCGGCCCCGACGCGCGGGTGGGTCTGGCGATGCGTCGCTCGCTCGATCTGCTCGTCGGTATGTACGCGATCGTCTCGGCCGGTGGTGCCTACGTGCCGATCGATCCGGATCAGCCGGACGATCGCAACGGCTACATCCTCGACACCGCCGCTCCCGTGGTGGTGCTGACCACCGAACGCGACGGATTCTCCGTGCCGGCCACGGCATCGGTGCCGTCGCTCGCGATCGACGGCCTCGACCTGTCCGCGACACCGGCCGAGCCGGTCACCGACGCCGACCGCCTCGCGCCGTTGCGGCCGTCGAACACCGCGTACTCGATCTTCACCTCCGGATCGACGGGACGCCCGAAGGGTGTGGCGGTCGCCCATGCCTCGGTCGTCAACCAGATCCGGTGGATCACCACCGAATACGGGATCGGCCCCGACGACGTGGTGCTGCAGAAGACCCCGTTCACCTTCGACGTGTCGGTGTGGGAACTCTTCGGCACCCTCGCCGTCGGTGCGCGCATGGTGATCGCGGTCCCGGACGGTCACCGCGACACCGCCTATCTCGGCACCGTCATCCGCGAGCGCGCGGTGACGGCGACCTCCTTCGTCCCGTCGATGCTCGCGGTGTTCGCCGCGTCGGTGTCGCCCGACGACTGCGCGTCGCTGCGCACCGTGCTCGTCGCAGGTGAGGCCTTCCCGATGTCGGTGGCCGAGCAGTTCTCGCGGATCAGCGACGCCGAGCTCCACAACCTCTACGGCCCCACCGAGGCCACGGTGCACGCCACCGCCCGCCCGGTCGCAGGAACGACGGGTGGCTCCGTCGCGATGGGTGCTCCGGTGTGGAACACCCGCGCCTACGTGCTCGACTCGCGACTGTCGCCGGTTCCCGCCGGTGTCGTGGGTGAGCTGTATCTCGCGGGCGTGCAGGTGGCGCGCGGTTACGTCGGCCGCCCCGATCTGACCGCCGAGCGTTTCGTCGCCTCGCCCTTCGGCGAGGGTGAGCGTCTGTACCGCACGGGCGACCTCGTGCGCTGGAGCAACGACCGCAGCGGTGATCTCGAGTATCTCGGCCGCACCGACTTCCAGGTCAAGCTCCGCGGTCTGCGTATCGAGCTGGGGGAGATCGAGACCGCACTGCTCGACCACACCGGGGTGTCGCAGGCTGCCGCGCAGGTGCGGCACGATCAGCTCGTCGCCTACGTGGTTCCGGCCCCGAACACGACCTTCGACCGCGACGGTGCGCAGGCCGCGCTGGGCGCGGTGCTCCCGGCCTACATGGTGCCGTCGCAGTTCGTGGTCCTCGACGAGATGCCGCTCGGCAGTTCGGGCAAGGTCGACCGGAAGGCGCTGCCCGATCCGGTCTTCGAGGCTCGCGGCTTCCGTGCACCCACGACCCCGGTCGAGGAGGTCGTCGCCGGCGTGTTCGCCGACGTCCTCGGTGTCGACCGTGTCGGGCTCGACGACGACTTCTTCGCCCTCGGCGGTAACTCGCTCATCGCGACGCAGGTCGTCGCGCGCCTCGGCTCCGAACTGGGAACCGTTGTGCCCGTTCGTGTCCTGTTCGAGGCGCCCGGCGTGGCCGCTCTCGCCGCCCGCGTCGAGCAGAGCGAGGCCCAGGGCCGCACGCCGCTCGTCGCACAGGAACGTCCCGAGCGGGTCCCGCTGTCGCTCGCGCAGCAGCGGATGTGGTTCCTCAACCGCTTCGAACCGGAATCGGCCGTCAACAACATCCCCGGCGCGATCCGGTTGACCGGCGCCCTGGACGTCGAGGCGCTGCGCTCCGCGGTGGTCGACGTGCTCGGCCGGCACGAGTCGTTGCGGACGATCTACCCGGACGTCGACGGTGTGGGCTACCAGCAGGTGCTGCCGGTGTCCGAGGTCGAACCCGACCTCACGCCGGTCGACGTCACCGAGACGCAGCTGGTGCAGAGCATCACCGATCTCGTCTCGTCCGGTTTCGACGTCTCTGCCCAGGCACCCTTCCGGGCGCAGCTGTTCGCGGTGTCGGCGACCGAGCACGTGCTCGCGCTGGTCGTGCACCACATCGCCGCCGACGGCTTCTCGATGGGCCCGCTCACCCGCGACATCGTCTCCGCCTACGCGGCCCGCGCCGCCGGCGGAGAGCCGGGCTGGGAACCGCTGCCGGTCCAGTACGCCGACTTCGCGATCTGGCAGCGGGAGGTGCTCGGCTCGGAGGACGATCCGGAGTCGGTCATCTCCTCGCAGGTCGGTTTCTGGCGGGACACGCTCGAGGGTCTGCCCGAGCAGCTCGACCTGCCGGCGGACCGCCCGCGGCCCGCCGTCGCCACCAATCGTGGTGCCCTGCACGAGTTCACCATCGACGAGACGCTGCACGACCGCATCGTCACGCTCGCCCGCGAACGCAACGCGACCCCGTTCATGGTGGTGCACGCCGCGCTGGCGGTGTTGCTGGCGCGTCTGTCGGGCACCGACGACATCGCGATCGGAACTCCGGTGGCCGGTCGTGGCGACGCGGCGCTCGACGATCTGGTGGGCATGTTCGTCAACACCCTCGTGCTGCGCACCCGGGTCGAGGGCGGCGAGTCGTTCGAGCAGGTGCTCGGACAGGTGCGCGGCGCCGACCTCGAAGCGTTCGGCCACGCCGACCTGCCGTTCGAACGACTCGTGGAGGTGCTCAACCCCGAGCGCTCCACCGCACGTCACCCGCTGTTCCAGGTGATGCTGTCGTTCCAGAACCTCGAGACCGGCACGCTCGAACTTCCGCGGTTGACCGTCGAGGCCGTCGACCTCGACATCGCGACCGCCAAGTTCGACCTCCAGTTCGTCGTCACCGAGACGCCGACCGCGACCGGTGCCGCCGAGTACTCGGTGGGCCTGACCTACGCCACCGATCTGTTCGACACCCGCACCGTCGAGCGTGTCGCCGAGCGCTTCGTCCGTCTCCTCGATGCGGTCACCGGCGATCTCTCCGTCGCGATCGGTGATGTCGACCTGCTCGACGACGCCGAACGCGTGCAGGTCCTCGAGCAGTGGAACGACACCGACCGCGCGCTCGACGACACCTCGACCCTCGTCGATCTGTTCGCCGAGCAGGTACGGCGGTCGCCGGATGCGCCGGCGGTGGAGTTCGAGGGCGAGTCGCTGACCTACGGCGAGTTCTCCGAGCGCGTGAATCGTCTTGCACGACACCTGATCTCGCTCGGTGTCGGGCCGGAGTCCTCGGTGGGTCTGGCGATGCGCCGCTCGCTGGATCTGCTCGTCGGTATGTACGCGGTCGTCACGGCCGGTGGTGCCTACGTGCCGATCGATCCGGATCAGCCCGACGATCGCAACGGATACATCCTCGACACCGCCGCGCCCGTGGTGGTGCTGAGCACCGAACGCGACGGATTCCGCGTACCGGGGGAGAGGTCCGTCCCGAGCCTGGTCGTCGACACCCTCGACTTGTCCGCGACGGCGTCCGAGCCGGTCACCGACGCCGAGCGGACGTCTCCGCTGCGGGCGTCGAACACCGCCTACGTCATCTTCACGTCCGGGTCCACCGGGCGCCCGAAGGGCGTGGCGGTGCCGCACGGCGCGATCGTCAACCGCTTGCGCTGGATGCAGCACGAATACCCGCTCACCGCCGCCGACGTGGTGCTGCAGAAGACCCCGTTCACCTTCGACGTGTCGGTGTGGGAGTTCTTCTGGCCCTTGCAGATCGGTGCCCGACTGGTGGTCGCCGTGCCCGACGGTCACCGCGACCCGCGGTACCTGGCCTCGGTGATCGAGCGGCGCGGCGTGACCGTCGTGCACTTCGTGCCGTCGATGCTCGCGGTGTTCGTCGCCGAGGCATCGGCCGACGACCTCACCTCGCTCCGTCACGTCTTCGCCTCCGGTGAGGCACTGCCGCCCGCACTGGCCGCACGCACGCGGGCACTGCTGTCCGACGCCGGCCTGCACAACCTCTACGGCCCCACCGAGGCAGCCGTGGACGTGACCTACCACGAGGCCACCGACGCCGACACGGTCTCCGTGCCGATCGGCGCCCCCGTGTGGAACACCCGCGTCTACGTCCTCGACGAGCGTCTCGCGCCCGTGCCCGTGGGGGTCGCGGGAGAGCTCTATCTCGCGGGAGCTCAGCTCGCCCGCGGGTACATGCAGCGCCCCGACCTCACGGCCGAACGCTTCGTCGCCTCGCCGTTCGGCGACGGTGAGCGGCTGTACCGCACCGGCGACCTCGTGCGCTGGACGGAGGGCGCCGGCGAACTCGACTACATCGGCCGCACCGACTTCCAGGTCAAGCTCCGCGGTCTGCGCATCGAACTCGGCGAGATCGAGACCGCGCTGCTCGCCCTCGACGAGGTCGACCAGGCCGTCGTGCTCGTCCGTCAGGACCAGCTCGTCGCCTACGTCGTCCCGCAGGCCGGTGCGACCTTCGATCAGGTGGCGGCCGGTGCGGCACTGTCCGCGCAGTTGCCGGCCTACATGGTGCCCGCCACCTACGTGCTCCTCGACACCATGCCGCTCGGTGCGTCCGGCAAGCTCGACCGCAAGGCACTGCCCGACCCGGTCTTCGAGGTCAAGGAGTTCCGCGCTCCCACCACCTCCACCGAGCAGGTCGTGGCGTCGATCTACTCCGAGGTCCTCGGTGTCGACCGCGTCGGCCTCGACGACGACTTCTTCGCGCTGGGCGGCAACTCGCTCATCGCCACCCAGGTGGTCTCCCGCATCGGTGCGGCGCTGAACGCCACCGTTCCGCTGCGCCTGCTGTTCGAGGCCTCCACCGTGGAAGAGCTTGCGGCACGCCTCGAACGCGGGGTCTCCGGCGGTCCGCGCCGGCCCCTCGTCGCCACCGAACGACCTGATCGGGTTCCGCTGTCGCTCGCGCAGCAGCGCTACTGGTTCCTCAACCAGTTCGACACGGCGTCCTCCGCGGTCGACAACATCCCGATCGCCGTGCGGCTCGTCGGCACCCTCGACGTCGAGGCGCTCCGTGCGGCAGCACGCGACGTCATCGCGCGGCACGAATCGCTCCGCACCATCTACCCGGACTCGCCGGAGGGCCCGCACCAGGTGGTGCTCCCGCTCGACGGTGCGCTGCCCGAACTCGTCGTGCGCGAGGTCGCGGAGGCCGAACTCGAACCCGAGATCGTCGCCTTCATGTCGACGACCTTCGACGTGACCTCCGAGGTGCCCGTCGCGGTGCGCATCTTCCGCGTCAGCGACGACGAGCACATCCTCGCGCTGGTCGTACACCACGTGTCGGCCGACGGTGCGTCGGTCGGCCCGCTCACCCGCGACCTGATGACGGCCTATGCAGCGCGCTCCCACGGGGACGCCCCGGCATGGGAACCGCTGCCCGTGCAGTACGCCGACTACGCGCTGTGGCAGCGCGAGGTGCTCGGCAGCGAGGACGATCCGGAATCGCTGGCCGCCAAGCAGGTCGAGTACTGGAAGCAGGCCCTCGCCGGCCTGCCCGACCAGCTCGATCTCCCGTCCGACCGCCCGCGTCCGCCGAGCCAGAGCTTCCGCGGTGAATCGTTGCAGGTCACGATCTCGCCCGAACTGCACCGCGGCCTGCAGGAACTCGCGCGGTCGAAGAACGCGACGCTGTTCATGGTCGTCAACGCGGCCTTCGCGACTCTGCTGGCGCGGCTCTCGGGCACCCGCGACATCGCGATCGGCACCCCGATCGCCGGTCGTGGCGAGCGCGAGCTCGACGATCTGATCGGCATGTTCGTCAACACGCTGGTCTTCCGCAGCGACGTCGATCCGGCCCAGTCCTTCGAGCGACTCCTCGAAGGCACCCGTGAGACCGACCTCGGCGCGTTCGCGAACGCCGATGTGCCGTTCGAACGCCTGGTGGAAGTGCTGAACCCGGTGCGCTCGACCGCCCGCAACCCGCTCTTCCAGGTGGGTCTGTCGTTCCAGAATCTGGCGCGCACCCAGCTCGAACTGCCCGGACTGACGGTGAGCTCCACCGATTTCGAACTGCAGCTCGCCAAGACCGACCTGCAGCTCACGGTGTTCGACCATTACGACGACGACGGTGCGCCCGACGTCATCGATGCCACCTTCACGTATGCGACCGATCTGTTCGACGAGTCGACGGTCGCGGGCTTCGCACAGCGCTTCGTGCGTGTCCTCGAAGCGATCGTCACCGACCCGGCCACGGCCGTCGGCGACATCGACATGCTCGACGGATCCGAGCGGGTCGAGATCCTCGAGTCGTGGAACGCCACCGACCGTGCGGTGGAGCAGACGTCGACCCTGGTCGATCTGTTCGACGAGCAGGTTTCGCGGGTGTCGGATGCGACGGCGTTGGTGTTCGAGGGTGAGTCGCTGACCTATGCGGAGTTCGATGCGCGGGTCAATCGTCTTGCGCGCAGGTTGATCTCGGAGGGTGTGGGTCCGGAGTCGACGGTGGCGCTGGCGATGCGTCGCTCGGTCGAGTTGCTGGTCGGTATGTATGCGGTGGCCAAGGCCGGTGGTGCGTATGTGCCGGTGGATCCGGATCAGCCGGACGAGCGCAATGCCTACATCCTCGACGCCGCGGCGCCGGTGGTCGTGCTGTCGACCGAACGCGACGATTTCGTCGTGCCGGGGGAGAGGTCTGTCCCGAGCCTGGCGATCGACACGCTCGATCTCTCGGACGTCTCGGACGCATCCATCGCAGACGGCGAACGGGTCGCGCCGTTGCGTGCGTCGAACACGGCGTATGTGATCTTCACGTCGGGTTCGACGGGCCGGCCGAAGGGTGTGGCGGTGCCGCACGCGGCGATCGTCAACCAGTTGCTGTGGAAGCGTGAGCATTTCGGTCTCGGCAGCGACGATGCGGTGCTGTTGAAGACGGTGGCGACCTTCGACCTGTCGGTGTGGGAGTTCTGGTCGGCTCTCGTGTCCGGTGGGCGTGTGGTGATCGCGTCGGCGGACGGTCATCGCGATCCGGCCTATCTGAACCGGTTGCTGACGGAGCAGTCGGTGACGACGCTGCACGTGGTGCCGTCGATGCTCGAGGCTCTGATGGTCGATGCGGGCGGCATCCTCACACCGTCGTTGCGTCAGGTGCTGGCGATCGGTGAGGCCCTCCCGCCGGCCACCGCGAAGCGGTTAGTCGAGCACAATGCCGCCCGGCTGGTGAACCTGTACGGTCCGACCGAGGCCGCGGTGTCCGTCACCGCCGGTGATGTCACCGACACCTCCGGTGCGTCGGTGCCGATCGGTGTGCCCGAGTGGAACACCCGGGTGTATGTGCTCGACGAGCGTCTGCATCCGGTTCCGGCCGGTGTCGCCGGCGAGTTGTATCTCGCGGGTGCGCAGCTCGCGCGCGGGTATTTCGGGCGTGCGGATCTGAGTGCGGAGCGGTTCGTCGCGTCGCCGTTCGGTGACGGGGAGCGGTTGTACCGTACGGGCGATCTGGTGCGGTGGACCCGTGACGGGAAGTTGGATTACCTGTCGCGCACGGACTTCCAGGTGAAGGTGCGTGGGTTCCGTATCGAGCTCGGTGAGATCGAATCCGCGCTGCGGGCGATGGATGTGCTGCGTGATGTCGCGGTCATCGCCCGGGAGGACGAGCGGGTCGGCACGCAGCTGGTCGCGTATGTCGTGCCCGCCGAGGCGGAGGCTCTCGATGTGGCGACCGTCAGAAGCGACCTGGCGAAGCGGGTGCCGTCGTACATGGTGCCGTCGGCGTTCGTGACGCTCGATGCGTTGCCGCTGAACGTCAACGGCAAGCTCGACCGCAGGGCCCTGCCCGAGCCGGTCTTCGAGACCCGCGAATTCCGGACCTCCGTCACGCCGGCCGAGCAGGCCGTCGCCGCGGTCTTCGCCGAGGTGCTCGGCGTCGAACGGGTCGGTCTCGACGACGACTTCTTCGAACTCGGCGGCAACTCGCTGCTCGCCACCCAGGTGGCCTCCCGGCTCGGAGCCGCACTCGGCGCGAAGGTTCCGGTGCGTGCCCTCTTCGAGAACACCACCGTCGAATCGCTCGCCGGTGCGGTCGAGTCGCAGCGTGGCGAGGACCGCCGGCCTCTCGAAGCCATCGAGCGGCCCGCACGCATCCCGCTGTCGCTCGCGCAGCAGCGCATGTGGTTCCTCAACCGATTCGACACCGAATCGTCGGCCTACAACGTGCCGATCGCGATCCGGCTCACCGGCGATCTCGACGTCGACGCGCTGCAGGCCGCCGTCGGCGACGTCGTGGCCCGTCACGAATCGCTGCGCACCTTCTATCCGGAGACCGAGGACGGTCCCGTCCAGGTCATCGTTCCGGCCGCGCAGACGGTCCCCGACCTCACCCCGGTGGACGTGCCGGAGGAGGACATCGTCGTCGCCGTCCAGGAACTCGCGGCGACGATCTTCGACGTCACCACGACCGTGCCGCTGAGTGCGCGACTGTTCCGGGTCCGCGAATCCGACTACGTCCTCGCCTTCGTGGTCCACCACATCTCCGCCGACGGCTCGTCGATGGGTCCGCTCACGCGCGACCTCATGACGGCCTACGTCGCGCGGTCGCAGGGCGACGCCCCGGCATGGGAGCCGCTGTCGGTGCAGTACGCCGACTTCGCCATCTGGCAGCGCGAGGTGCTCGGCGACGAGGACGACCCGGAAGCGCTGGCCGCCAAGCAGGTCGAGTACTGGAAGCAGGCCCTCGCCGGACTGCCCGACCAGCTCGATCTCCCGAGCGACCGGCCGCGTCCCGCTGTCCAGTCGTTCCGGGGCGGCCGCGTCGACTTCACCGTTGAGGCCGAACTCCACCGACGCCTCGCCGATCTCGGCCGGCGCACGAACACCACGATGTTCATGGTGCTGCACACCGCGCTCGCGGTGTTCCTCGCACGCATGTCCTCGAGCGACGACATCGCGATCGGCACGCCGATGGCCGGTCGTGGCGAGCGCGAACTCGACGACCTGATCGGCATGTTCGTCAACACGCTGGTGTTCCGGACCCACGTCGATTCGGACGCGTCGTTCACCGAACTCCTGGGACGGACCCGTGAGGCCGACCTCGGCGCGTTCGCGAACGCCGACGTGCCGTTCGAGCGGCTCGTCGAGGTGCTCAACCCCGCACGATCCACGGCACGCCACCCGCTGTTCCAGGTGGGTCTGTCGTTCCAGAACCTCGCGCAGGCCGCACTCGAACTCCCCGGTCTCACCATCTCCGGACTCGACACCGACATGGAGATCTCGCAGTTCGACCTGCACCTGATCGTCACCGACCGCTACAGCGACGACGGCACGCCCACTGGCATCACCGGCTACTTCACCTACGCGACCGATCTGTTCGACGAATCGACGGTCGCGGAGTTCGCCGCCCGGTTCATCCGCGTGCTCGACGCCGTGGTCGACGACCCGGCACTGCCGGTCGGCGATCTGACCCTCCTCGACACCGTGGAAACCGCGCGAGTGCTCGAGGCGTGGAACGACACCACACACCCCACCAGGTCGGCGACGTTGGTCGATCTGTTCGACGAGCAGGTCTCGCGGGTGCCGGATGCGCCGGCGTTGGTGTTCGAGGGTGGGTCGCTGACCTATTTGGAGTTCGATGCGCGTGTCAATCGTCTTGCGCGCAGGTTGATTTCGGAGGGTGTGGGTCCGGAGTCGACGGTGGCGCTGGCGATGCGTCGTTCGGTGGAGTTGCTGGTCGGTATGTATGCGGTGGTCAAGGCCGGTGGCGTGTATGTGCCGGTGGATCCGGATCAGCCGGACGATCGCAACGCGTACATTCTCGACACCGCCGCTCCGGTGGTGGTGCTGTCCACCGAACGCGACGAGTTCACGGCACCGGGGGAGAAGTCTGTCCCCATCCTGTTGCTCGACAGCCTGGATCTGTCCGAGCTGTCCGCGGTGCCGGTGACCGACACCGAGCGGATTGCGCCGTTGCGTGCGTCGAACACGGCGTATGTGATCTTCACGTCGGGTTCGACGGGCCGGCCGAAGGGTGTGGCGGTGCCGCATGCGGCGATCGTCAACCAGTTGCTGTGGAAGCGTGAGTATTTCGGTCTCGGTGCCGATGATGCGGTGCTGTTGAAGACGGTGGCGACCTTCGACCTGTCGGTGTGGGAGTTCTGGTCGGCGCTGGTCTCCGGTGGTCGTGTGGTGATCGCGTCGGCCGACGGTCATCGCGATCCGGCCTATCTGAACCGGTTGCTGACCGAGCAGTCGGTGACGACGCTGCATGTGGTGCCGTCGATGCTCGAGGCGTTGATGGTCGACGCCGACGGAGTGCTGGCCTCCTCGCTACGCCACATCCTCGCCATCGGCGAAGCGCTGCCGCCGGCGACCGCCCAGCGGTTCCTGACCCACAACCGTGCGCGGCTCGTGAACCTGTACGGTCCGACCGAGGCCGCGGTGTCGGTCACCGCCGGTGATGTCACCGATGTCTCGGGTGCGTCGGTGCCGATCGGTGTGCCCGAGTGGAACACCCGGGTGTATGTGCTCGACGAGCGTCTGCATCCGGTTCCGGCCGGTGTCGCCGGCGAGCTGTATCTCGCGGGTGCGCAGCTCGCGCGCGGGTATTTCGGGCGTGCGGATCTGAGTGCGGAGCGGTTCGTCGCGTCGCCGTTCGGTGACGGTGAACGTCTGTATCGTACGGGCGATCTGGTGCGCTGGACCCGCGACGGGCAGTTGGATTACTTGTCGCGCACGGACTTCCAGGTGAAGGTGCGTGGGTTCCGTATCGAGCTCGGTGAGATCGAATCCGCTCTGCGGGCGATGGATGCGTTGCGTGATGTCGCGGTGATCGCTCGCGAGGACGAGCGGGTCGGCACCCAGCTGGTCGCGTACATCGTGCCCGTGGACGATGCGCAGGCGGACATCGAGTCGATAAGATCCGCCCTCGGTGCTCAGGTGCCGTCGTACATGGTGCCGTCGGCGTTCGTGACGCTCGATGCGTTGCCGCTGAACGTCAACGGCAAGCTCGACCGCAGGGCCCTGCCCGAGCCGGTCTTCGAGACCCGCGAATTCCGTGCCCCGAGCACCCCGGTCGAGGAGATCGTCGCCGGCGTGTTCGCCGACGTCCTCGGCCTCACCCGCGTGGGTGTGGACGACGACTTCTTCGAACTCGGCGGCAACTCGCTGCTCGCCACCCAGGTCGTCTCGCGGATCGGCGCGGCGCTCGACACCCGCGTCCCCGTTCGCGTGCTGTTCGAAGCCCCCAGTGTCGCGGCGCTCGCCGTCGCGGCCGAGCAGCACACCGATGCGGCGGCACGTCCGCCGCTGGTGCCGCAGCCGCGGCCTGAACGTGTGCCGCTGTCGCTCGCGCAGCAGCGCATGTGGTTCCTCAACCGCTTCGACACCGAGTCGTCGGTCGACAACATCCCAGTGGCGGTCCGGTTGACCGGGGCACTCGACCTCGGTGCGCTGCAGGCAGCGGTCCAAGACCTGCTCACCCGGCACGAGGTGCTCCGCACCATCTATCCCGAGATCGACGGACAGCCCTACCAGCTGATACTCCCGGTCGCGGAGGCCGCACCCGACATCGACGTCGAATCGGCCACTGAGGACGACCTGCTGCAGAAGGTGACGGCGGTCGTCTCCCGCGGGTTCGACGTCACCACCGAGATCCCGCTGCGCGCAAGACTGTTCGAGCTCTCCGAGCGCGATCATGTGCTGGTCTTCGTCGTCCATCACATCAGCGCCGACGGCTGGTCCATCTCGCCGCTGACCCGCGACGTGATGACGGCGTACATGTCCCGCGCCGAGGGTGAAGCCCCCCGCTGGGCGCCGCTGCCGGTGCAGTACGCCGACTTCGCCATCTGGCAGCGCGCGGTCCTCGGCGGAGAGGACGACGCCGAGAGCCTGCTCGCTGCGCAGGCCGAGTACTGGAAGCGCACGCTCGCGGGTCTGCCTGACGAGCTGAATCTCCCCATGGACCGGCCGCGTCCTTCGATCCAGTCCTTCACCGGCGGCAAGATCGAGTTCGTCCTCGGCGCGGACCTGCACCGCGGCCTCGCGGCACTCGCACGCTCCACGGGCACCACGATGTTCATGGTGATGCACACCGCGCTCGCGGTGTTTCTGTCGAGGATCTCCGACAGCGACGACATCGCGATCGGCACGCCCATCGCCGGTCGTGGCGAATCGGAGGTCGACGACCTGGTCGGCATGTTCGTCAACACGCTCGTCCTGCGCACCCGGGTGGACGCGGGCAAGAGCTTCTCGGACCTCCTCTCGCGCGTGCGGGAGGGCGACCTCGAGGCGTTCGCCCACGCCGACATCCCCTTCGAGCGGCTCGTGGAGATCCTCGCCCCCGAGCGGTCGACGGCACGCCACCCGCTGTTCCAGGTGGCACTGTCGTTCGAGAACCTGCCCGAGACGGCGCTGGAACTGCCCGAACTCACGGTGTCCGGAGTGCCCTTCGAGGTCGACACCGTCAAGTTCGACCTGTCGCTGACCCTCCGCGAGCATCGCGGCGGATCGGATGGCCCCGCCGGAATCTCGGCTGAATTCTCCTACGCGAGTGCGTTGTTCGACCGCTCGACGATCGAAGGATTCGCTCGACGGTTCGAGATGCTCGTCGCGGGAGTACTGGGCGATCCGCACCTGCCGGTCGGAGATCTACCGCTTCTCGACACAGACGAGTTCGACCGGCTCACGCACGTCCACGGCGACCGCGTCAGTGCAGGTGGAAGCCTCACCGACATCCTCACTTCGGGCGTCGCGCGGGCCCCCGAGGCCGTCGCGGTGCGGTACGAGGGCCGGTCGGTCACCTACCGGGAACTCGACGAGACCTCGTCGCGCCTGGCCCGCATGCTCATCGAGCGAGGGGTCGGACCGGAGGACATCGTCGCCGTCGCGTACCCGCGTTCGTACGAGATGGTGCTGAGCGTGTGGGCGATCGCGAAGGCCGGTGCCGCCCACCTGCCGGTCGATCCGAACTACCCGATCGACCGCGTGCGCTACATGCTCGCGGATTCCGGAGCGGCCATGGGTATCACTGGGGCCGAATATCGCGAGGCGATGCCGGACGACTCCGACTGGGTCGTGCTCGACGCGCCGGAGACGGCCGCGGAACTGGACGCGCGGTCCGGTGCGCCGGTCACCGACGCCGATCGCGTGCGGCCGATCCGGCTCGAACACCCGGCCTATGTGATCTACACGTCGGGTTCGACGGGTAGGCCCAAGGGCGTCGTGGTCACCCACACCGGTCTCGGTGGCGTCGTCGACACCGCCGTGGACCTCTACCACCTGCGTGCCGGCCACCGGTTCCTGCACATCTGCTCGCCGAGCTTCGACCCGTCGGTGCTCGAGTGGATGGCTGCATTCTCGAGCGGTGCGACGCTGGTGATCGTGCCGGGCCGGATCATCGGCGGCCCGGATCTTGCGGAACTGCTGCAGACCGAACAGGTGACCCACACGATCATCACGCCCGCAGTGCTGGGCACGATGGATCCTGCCGGTATCGACAGCCTCGAGGTGGTGTCGGTGGGCGGCGACGTCACCACACCCGAGTTGCTCGGTCGCTGGGCGCCGGGACGGAAGTACTTCAACGGTTACGGCCCCACCGAGACCACGATCATCTCGTCGTTCGCCCGCCTGCAACCGGGCCGGCCGATCACGATCGGCAACCCGACCCACGGTGTATCCGCGCTCGTCCTCGATGCCCGGCTGAACCCGGTGCCCGAGGGTGTCGCAGGCGAGCTCTACATGGCAGGTGGCGCGCTCGCGCGGGGCTACCACGGGCGCACCGCCCTGACCGCCGAGCGGTTCGTCGCCAATCCCTACACCAGCGACGGCTCGCGCATGTACCGCACGGGCGACGTGGTTCGCTGGCGTTCGATCGAGGGCGGTCCCGTCGAGCTCGAATTCGTCGGCCGCAGCGACTTCCAGGTCAAGGTCCGCGGTTTCCGTATCGAGCTCGGCGAGATCGACGCGGCTCTCGCCGGGCACGACAGTGTGGATTTTGCGGCTACTCTCGGCCGGACCACCGGTTCCGGCGCCACCGTGCTGGTGTCGTACGTGCTGCCGGTGCGGGGCCGAACGGTCGACACGGCGGAGTTGACCGAGTTCGTGGCACGGTCGTTGCCGCCGCACATGGTGCCGTCGGCCATCGTGGTACTCGACGAGGTGCCGCTCACGCCGGTGGGCAAACTCGATCGCGATGCGCTGCCGGAACCGGTGATCGAGGAGCGTGAGTACCGGGCTGCCGAGGGTGAGGTCGAGCAGATCATCTCCGAGGTGTTCGCGGAGGTTCTGCATCTGGACAAGGTGAGCGTCGACGAGTCGTTCTTCGCGCTCGGCGGCGACAGCATCGTGTCGATCCAGTTGGTGTCGCGGGCGAAGGCGCGCGGTGTGGTGTTCACCCCCCGGGACGTCTTCGAGCGTCGGTCGGTCGCCGGTCTCGCCGAGGTCGCGACGCGCTCCGAGGGCGGGACGACACTGCGTCCGGCCGAGCTTCCCGGTGGCGGTGTCGGCGAGGTTCCGCTGACGCCGATCATGCATGAGGTCCTGTCGTGGCCCGGTGGTTTCGATCGGTTCTCGCAGATCGTCGCCGTGACATTGCCGCGCGGGATCGATCAGGACGTGCTCGTTCGTACGATCGGTGCTGTCGTCGATCACCACGATGCCCTGCGTTCGATCCTCGAGCGCGGAACCGATGGGGAGCATGTCCTACGCGTTCGCGCCGCGGGGAGTGTCGATCCGGTGTCGATTCTCGAACGGGTCGAGCTACCCGCCGGAATCAGCGACGCAGATCTGACCGTCGTTGCGGAACGCGAGATCGACGCAGCGCTGGGCCGGCTCGATCCTGGCAGCGGTTCGGTCCTCCGGTTCGTGTGGTTCGATTTCGGCGGTGAGCGTGCGGGCATCCTCGCGGTCGTCGCCCACCATCTGGTCGTGGACGGCGTCTCGTGGCGCATCCTGCTGCCGGACCTCGGCCTGGCCTGGGGGCAGATCGTCTCCGGCCAGGAAGTGTCGCTCGACGCCGTGGGCACGTCCCTGCGGCGATGGGCGCACGGTCTCGTGGCTGCGGCCTCGGAGCGCCGGGCGGAACTTCCTCTGTGGGAGCGCATTCTGGAGGGCCCGGACCCGGCTCTGGGCTCACGTCCGTTCGATCCTGCCGTCGACACCGTTTCCACCGTCCGACGGGTCGAGCTGTCTCTCCCGGCGTCCGAAACCGATGCTCTGCTGACGTCGGTGCCGACATTGTTCCGCGGTGGTGTCGCCGATGGCCTGATGGCTGCGCTCGGCCTGGCACTCGTGCGGTGGCGACGCGATCGAGGCATCGAATCGTCTTCGGCACTGGTCGAATTCGAAGGTCATGGGCGGGAGGAGTCCGTCCTGCCGGGAGCGGACCTGTCGAGGACGGTCGGGTGGTTCACCAGTGCGTACCCGGTCCGGGTCGACCTGACCGGAGTGGACGTCGACGAGGCGTTCGCCGGTGGCGCTGCGATCGGATCGGCCGTGAAGGCGGTCAAGGAACAGCTCCTGGCCATCCCGGACAAGGGTATGGGATTCGGCCTGCTGCGCTATCTGGATCCGGAATCGTCGGCGCGGTTGGCGTCGATCGCCCGAGTGCCGCAGGTGAGCTTCAACTATCTGGGCCGGATGTCGTCGGCGGACGTACCGGAGGGTCTCGCGGAGATCGGCTGGGCACCGACCTCCGCGCTCGGCGAGCTGGATGTTGCTCAGGACGCCGACATGCCCGCCAACGCGAGCGTCGATATCAATGCGATCGTCTCGGACGGCGACGGCGGACCGCAGCTCGGCGCGAGCATCGCCTTCCCGTCGGGGCTGCTGGATTCCGACGACGTGGACGAGCTTGCTCAGCATTGGTCGCAGGCACTGAGCGCTCTCGCCCAGTACGCGGCGTCACCGGATGCGGGTGGCCTGACACCGTCCGACCTGCTGCTCGCCGGTCTCGGACAAAGCGAGATCGAGGAATGGGAGCAGCGCTACCCGGCGCTCTCGGACGTGTGGCCGCTGTCGCCGCTGCAGGCGGGTCTGCTGTTCCACGCGTCGATGGTGACCGAGGAGCACGTCGACGTCTACACCATGCAGGCCGTGCTGGACCTCGAGGGTGAGGTGGATCCGGCGCGCCTGCGTGCGGCCGGACAAGCACTGCTGGACCGATACCCGAATCTCAGGACCGCTTTCGTCACGGACGCGGAGGGACGGTCCCTGCAACTGGTGCTCGACGACGTCGAGCTTCCCTGGCGAGAACTCGATTCGAGCGACACCGAGGACGAGCGACGGATGGCCGCGGTCGCATCGGCATTGGCGGACGAGCAGTCCCGCCGCTTCGACATGGAGTCGGCACCGCTCATTCGGTTCCTGCTCGTGAGATCCGGAACGAACCGGTACCACCTCGGAGTCACGACCCATCACATCCTTCTCGACGGCTGGTCGATGCCGCTGCTCATGCAGGATCTGATGGCCCTGTACGTGCTTCGCGGTGATCCCACGGCACTGCCGCGCGCGCGCTCCTACCGCAGTTTCCTCGCGTGGCTCGCCGAGCAGGACAGGACGGTTTCGCTCGACGCGTGGGCCACCGCGCTCGAAGGGCTCGGAGATCCGACCGCCATCGCTCCGGTTCAGCGCGACCCCGGGAACGACACGATCTCCACGGTCCGCGTCCTGCTCGACACCGAGCGCACCGCCCGGTTGACCGCCCTCGCGGCCGATCTCGGCGTAACCGTGAACACCCTCGTGCAGGCTGCCTGGGGCGTAGTGCTCGGCCGCATCACCGGCAGCTCGGACGTCGTGTTCGGCGCGACCGTGTCGGGTCGTCCCGCCGACCTGCCCGGCGTCGAGTCGATGGTGGGTCTGTTCATCAACACATTGCCGGTGCGCGTAAGGACGAACCGGCACGAATCCGTGTCGCAGATGCTCCGACGTCTGCAGGCGGAGCAGGCGGGGTTGCTCGATCACCACTATGTCGGCCTGTCCGACATCGAACAGCGCATCGGAACGCCGATCGGATTCGACTCCCTGCTGGTGTTCGAGTCGTACCCGATCGATCGGGACGCGTTGTCCGACGCTGCGGGCTCGATCGACGGCATGACGATCACGGGCGTCGGAGTGAAGGACGCCACGCATTACCCGATAACGCTGCTCACCGTCGCCGACAGCGAGATCGAACTGACCTTCAAGTACCTGGAGCGGTTCTTCGACGAGGCCGAGGTCGTTCACCTCTCCCGACGATTCGTGCGTGTGCTGGAGGCGTTCGTCGAGGATTCCGACACGGCGGTTGCCGATATCGAACTCGTCGAGGCCGACGAACTCGCGCGCATCGTGGCCGAATCCGGGCCCTCCGCGGTTGTGGGCGGTACGGGAGCGGGCACCCTCGCCACTGTGCTCGCGGAGGTGGTCGAAATGGACCCCTCGGCGCCCGCACTCGCCGTGCCCGCCGAACCCGAGGCCGACGGGCAGGGTGTGGAGATCTCGTACCGCGAACTCGACGAACGGTCTTCCCGCCTGGCCCGCATGCTCATCGATCGCGGGCTGGGAACAGGCGATGCTGTCGCCGTCTCGATGCCACGATCGGTGGACTCGGTGGTCGCGCAGTGGGCGGTGGCCAAGACCGGCTCGGCACTCGTGATGGTCGACCCGGCTCGCCACGGCGAAGAGCTGCCGGCGGGAGCCGCGGTGGGTCTGACCCTCTCGAAGGCGGCAGGATCCCTGTCGGGCGACTGGATCGTCGTGGACCACGAGAAGGTGCAGACGGACCTGTCGGCTCTCTCGGCCGCTCCCGTGACGTACTCGGACCGGCTGCGTCCGGTGGAACCGTCGGACGCAGCGGCGGTCATCGGGTCGCGGACGTTCACGAACGCCGAACTTCTCGAGCGGATCGACGAGCTGCGCGAGAGGTACGAGCTGACCTACGAGTCGCGGAGCGCAGCCCTGGGCAGCGTCGACGTCGAATCGGTGGCCCTCGAGCCGCTGGCCGTGACCGCGACGGGTGCGGTCGTCGTGGTCGTACCCGAGAAGACGGTGTCGGGGGCCTCCCTGGACGGTGTGCTCTACAACGAGTGGGTCACGCACGTCCACCTGCCGGAAGCCTCGCTGCGCACGCTCGAGCCGGGCAGTCTCGAGGATCTCGCGGTGGTTGTCGTGGTCGACGAGGCGCCCCAGGATCTGCTCGACGAATGGGGCGCGGCGCACCGGGTGCACCGGCTCTCCGATCCGGACTGACCGCAGGTGGGGCCGTCCTCGGACGGCCCCGCCGATGCGCGAGGTGGGACCCCGGAGGTACCGCCCGGTAACGTCGAGGGCGACTCGGGAGATGAACCAGAGAGGTTACTGTCGAGTAAGGTCACGCGATTCGGGTGGATGACTATGCTTGCTCGGTTCGCAGGCGCGACCACTGGTATCGAAAGCGAAGGGTGTGGGCTTTTTCATGCGTTCACGACACGACGGCAGCGCGGACGGAGCCACTCCGGTAAACGCATCGCGATCGAGTGACGCGGACTCGCACGTATCTCCGGCCGATCGCGCTCGTGCCCGGGCGTCGCGTCCCGAACGTGCTCCCCGCCCCGAGCGTGCCGCGCGTTCCGAGCGTGCTGCCCGCCCGGAGCGGCGTGGGCGTGGTCGTCGTGGTGTGTTGTTGCCGCAGTTGTTGGTGTCGGCGGTGGAGTCGGCCGGTGATGCGGTGGCGGTGGTGGAGGGTTCTCGGTCGTTGTCGTATCGGGAGCTCGATGCGGTGTCGTCGCGGTGGGCGCGGTGGTTGATCGGTCGTGGGGTGGGGCCGGGGGATGCGGTGGTGGTGGCGGTGCCGCGGTCGCTCGAGTCGGTGGTGGTGTTGTGGGCGGTGGCGAAGTCGGGGGCGACGTTCGTGCCGGTGGATCCGGGTTATCCGGCCGAGCGGGTGCAGTTCATGGTGGCCGATTCGGGTGCGGTGTTGGCGTTGACGGTGGCGTCGGTGGCGCAGGTGGTGGCCGGGTCGGCGGGGTCGGTGCCGGTGGTGGTGGTCGACGAGGTGTCGGTGGCCGCGCAGGTGCGGGGGTTGTCGTCGCGGCCGGTCTCGTATGCGGATCGGGTGCGTTCACTCGAGCCGTCGGATGCGGCGTGGATGATTTATACCTCGGGGTCGACGGGGCGGCCGAAGGGTGTGGTGGTCTCGCATGCCGGTGTCGGTGGGGTGATTGCGGCCGAGCGTGAGCATTTCGGGGTCGATGGCTCGTCGCGGGTGTTGCATGTGTGTTCGCCGAGTTTCGATGTGTCGTTGCTCGAGTTGGGGGTGGGGTTCTCGGCGGGGGCGACGGTGGTGGTGGCGCCGGCGGGGGTTGGTGGTGGTCCGGATCTGGCGGATGTGATTGCGTCGCAGTCGGTGTCGCATGTGTTCATGACGCCGGGTGCGTTGGGGTCGATGGATCCTGCCGGGTTGGATGCTCTGCGTGTGGTGGTCGTGGCGGGTGAGTCGTTCACCCCGGATCTGGTGCGGCGGTGGTCGGTGCCGGGTCGGCGGCGGTTCTTCAATGCCTATGGTCCGACGGAGACGACGATTCTGGCGACCGCGTCGGCGGAGTTGGTGCCCGATGCGCCGGTGGTGATCGGGTCGGCGATCGCGGGGGTGGGGGCGTTCGTGCTCGATGAGCGGTTGCGTCCGGTGCCCGAGGGTGTGGTCGGTGAGTTGTATGTGGCCGGGGCGCAGGTGGCGCGGGGTTATCACGGTCGGTTCGGGTTGACCGCGGCGCGGTTCGTGGCCGATCCGTTCACTCCGGGTGGTCGGATGTACCGGACGGGGGATCTGGTGCGTCGGGGTGGCGATGGGGTGTTCGAGTATGTGGGGCGCAGTGATTTCCAGGTCAAGATTCGGGGGTTCCGGATCGAGTTGGGGGAGATCGATGCGGTGTTGTCGTCGGTGCCGGGGGTCGGTTTCGCGGTGACGGTGGGGGCGGCGTTGGCGTCGGGGGAGTCGGCGTTGGTGTCGTATGTGGTGCCCGAGGCGGGGGCGGTGCTCGATCCGGCGCAGGTGCGCGCGTCGGTGGGGGAGGTGTTGCCCGGTTATATGGTGCCGTCGTCGGTGACGGTGCTCGACGAGGTGCCGCTGACGCCGGTGGGGAAGGTCGATCGGGCGGCGTTGCCGGCGCCGGTGTTCGAGGTGGCCGAGTATCGGGCGCCGCGGACACCGGTGGAGATCGCGGTGGCCGAGGAGGTCGCGCAGGTTCTGGGGGTCGAGCGGGTCGGGTTGGATGATTCGTTCGTCGATCTGGGGGGTAATTCGTTGGCGGCGACGCGGTTGGTGGCGCGGTTGTCGGCGCGGTTGGGGTATCGGGTGGCGGTGCCGGTGGTGTTCGAGACGTCGTCGGTGCAGGAGTTGGCGGCCCGTGTCGATATCGACACCGCCGGTGCCGGTGCCGGGACTGTGGTGTTGGCGGTGCGGGAGCGTCCGGAGCGGGTGCCGTTGTCGTTGGCGCAGCAACGCATGTGGTTCCTCAACCGGCTCGAACCGCACTCCGCCGTGAACAACATCCCTGTGGCCATTCGCCTTTCGGGACGACTGGACACCAACGCGTTGCAGGCGGCGGTCTCCGACGTGGTGAAACGCCACGAATCGCTTCGCACCGTCTACCCCGAGATCGACGGTGTCGGCTACCAGCAGGTGCTGCCCGCCGCGGACGCGGTCGTCGAGGTCCGCCCCGAGATCGTCGACGCCGACGAGGTCCCGGCCAGGGTCGCCGAAGCGGTCACCACCGGCTTCGATGTGACGCAACAGGTTCCGATCCGAGTGCGCCTGTTCTCCGTGGCCCCGGACGAGCACGTGCTCGTCGTCGTGGTGCACCACATCTCCGCCGACGGCTACTCGATGGGACCGCTGACCCGCGACGTGGTGACGGCCTACGCCGCGCGTGTCGCGGGCGGGGAACCCGGATGGGCACCGCTCGAGGTGCAGTACGCGGACTACACACTCTGGCAGCGCGAGATCCTCGGAGACGAGTCCGACCCCGAGTCGCTCATGGCGCGGGAGACCGATTTCTGGAAGCGGACCCTCGCGGATCTGCCGGAAGAGTCGACGCTGCCGTCCGATCGTCCCCGGCCGGCCGTCGCGAGCTATCGGGGTGCCTCACACCGGCTCACCCTCGACGAGCGCGTCCGCGCAGCGATCGCCGATCTGGCCCGCCGCAGCGGCGCAACGGAATTCATGGTCGTCCACGCCGCGCTCGCTGTACTTCTGGCGCGGCTCGGCGGCAACGACGACATCACGATCGGTACCCCCGTCGCCGGCCGCGGCGACGCCGCGCTCGACGACCTGGTGGGCATGTTCGTCAACACCCTGGTGCTGCGTACACCAGTCGAGTCCGGGGCGTCCTTCGGCGACTTCCTCGACTCGGTGCGCACGGCCGACCTCGAGGCGTTCACGCACGCCGACGTGCCGTTCGAGCGGCTCGTCGAGGTGCTCGATCCGCCTCGTTCGCAGGCACGTCATCCGCTCTTCCAGGTCATGCTCACCTTCCAGAACATGCCGGTCTCGCAGCTGGAACTGCCCGAGCTCACCGTCTCCGGTATCGACTTCGACGCGCAGGTCGCCAAGTTCGACCTGCAGGTCACCGTCGCGGATGTCGTCGACGCCGCCGGCGATCCCTCCGGTCTCGTGGTGGAGTTCAACTACGCCACCGAACTGTTCGATCAGCAGACCGTCGCCGCTGTCGCAGAACGGTTCTCGCGGATCCTCCAGGCGGTCACCACCGATCCGCGCATCGCGGTCGGCGACGTGCCGCTCGTCACCGACGACGAACTCGACCGCATCCTCACCGAGTGGAACACGCTGGGCGAATCCGTCCCGGTCGTCGAACCGGCCACGCTGGCTGCACGTTTCGACGCAGCCGTGTGCGCCCACGCCGCGAATGCCGCGGTGACCCACGGCGAGACGACCCTCACGTACGCCGAGCTCGGTGCCCGCGCGAACCGGATCGCACGCCGGCTCGTCGGCGCCGGCGTCGGACCGGGAACTCTCGTCGCGGTGGCCCTGCCGCGGACCGAGGACCTCGTGGTCGCCCTCACCGCGGTCGTGCTCTCCGGCGGCGCCTACCTGCCGATCGACACCGCTCACCCGCAGGACCGTGTGCGGTACATCCTCGACCAGGCGCGGCCCCGCGTGATCCTCACCTCCGATGCACTCGGAGACGAGCCCGGAGCGGAGGCGTTGCGCGGCAGCGGAATCGAGATGCTCGATGTCGCCGACGCACAGAACGACGACTCGGTCTCGGCCGATCCGCTCACCGACGCCGACCGGATCGCATCGCCGCAACCGGACGATCTCGCGTACGTCATCTTCACCTCCGGTTCGACCGGCCGCCCCAAGGGTGTCGCCGTCACGCACCGGAACGTGCTGACCCTCTTCGCCAACGCCGAGCCCCGCTTCGGCTTCGGCCCGGACGACGTGTGGACGCTGTTCCACTCCTACGCCTTCGACTTCTCGGTGTGGGAACTGTGGGGACCGCTGCTGTACGGGGGCCGGCTCGTCGTCGTCGACTACCTCACCTCCCGGTCACCCGAGCTGTTCGCGCAGCTCGTGCGGCGCGAGGGCGTCACGGTGCTCAACCAGACGCCGTCGGCGTTCTACCAGTTCGACGAGGCCGATCGCACTCTCGCGGCCGACACGGCACCGCTCGCGCTGCGCTACGTCGTCTTCGGCGGCGAGGCACTCGACCCGGCCCGGCTCGCGGGCTGGTTCGATCGTCACCCCGCCGGCCCACAACTGGTGAACATGTACGGCATCACCGAGACCACGGTGCACGTGTCGTACCAGCGCATCGACCGCGCCCTCGCGAAGGCCGGTGCCGCCAGCGCGATCGGACGCTCGCTTCCCGGATTGGACGCCTACGTCCTCGACCGGCGTCTGCATCCCGTGCCCGCCGGCGTGCCGGGGGAGCTGTACATTTCCGGCGACCAGCTCTCCCGCGGATATCTCGGACGCCCCGACCTGACGGTCGCGCGCTTCGTCGCGAACCCCTTCGGTCGCGGTCGTCTCTACCGCACCGGCGACATCGCGCGGTGGAACGGCGAAGGCATCCTCGAATACGCGGGCCGCAGCGACTCGCAGGTCCAGCTCCGCGGCTTCCGTATCGAACTGGGCGAGATCGAGTCGCAGCTGCTGCAGGCTCCGGGGGTCGCACAGGCGGTCGCAATGGTCCGGGACGACGGACTCGGCGAACGTCTCGTCGGTTACGTCGTCGCCCGCACCGGTGAAACCGTCGATCCGGCCGCGGTGCGCGCGCACGCATCCGAATTTCTCACGGGGTACATGGTTCCCGATGTGGTGACCGTGCTCGACGAACTGCCGCTCACGGTGAACGGCAAGCTCGACCGGCGCGCTCTCCCCGTGCCCCGCATCGACATCGACGCCGATCGTTTCCGCGAACCGGCCACCGAATCGGAACGGATCGTCGCGCAGGTCTGGGCCGAGGTGCTGGGTATCGAACGCGTCGGTGCCGACGACTCGTTCTTCGACCTCGGCGGCAACTCCCTCGTCGCGACACGGGTCGTCGCCCGCATCAACGAGGCGACCGGAGCGAGCCTGGCCATCCGGGAACTGTTCGAAGCTCCCACCGTCGCGGGTCTGGCGGCGCGCGTCGATGGCGGCAGTTCCGATCGCGCGGTGCCGGAGCTCGTCGCACGGCCGCGTCCCGATCGCATCCCGCTCTCGCTCGCACAGCAGCGGATGTGGGTGCTCAATCAGCTCGACCCCGGTTCGTCCACCTACAACATCCCCCTGGCGATTCGGCTGCGCGGAAACCTCGACACCGAGGCACTCGCAGCTTCCGTGCGCGATGTGGTCGAGCGCCACGAGACACTGCGTACCGTCTACCCGTACGACGATCACGGTCCGTACCAGCGGATCCGGTCCGTCGACGCGGTCGAGGAACTGACGGTCGTCACCGCGGGTACCGAGGGAGAGGCGTTCGAGGCGGTCGTGGAGGTCGCGTCGCAGGGCTTCGATGTATCCACAGACGTACCCGTGCGGGGCCGGTTGGTCTCGCTCACGCCGGACGACCACGTCCTCGTGCTCGTCGTGCACCACATCTCGGCGGACGGTGCGTCGCTCGCACCGCTCGCCCGCGACCTCGTGTCGGCGTACATCGGGCGCATCTCCGGCAGCTCCGTCGAGCTCCCTCCGCTCGAGGTGCAGTATGCGGACTTCGCGCTGTGGCAGCAGGACGTGTTCGGGGACGCCGACGATCCGGCATCGCCTGCGGGGAAGCAGCTCGACTACTGGCGTGAACGCCTGGCAGGGGTGCCGGACCTGCTGGACCTTCCCGCCGACCGGCCACGACCCGCACAAACCAGCACCCGCGGTGCCACGACCATGATCGATGTGTCCGCGGATACCCGTGCTCGCCTCGACATTCTCGCCTCGGAACATCGTGCCTCGCTGTTCATGGTGGTGCATGCCGCTCTCGCGGTGTTGCTGTCGAGACTGAGCAGTTCGCGCGACGTCGTGATCGGGACGGCAGTGGCCGGGCGCGGTGCTCGGGCACTCGACGACGTGGTCGGCATGTTCGTCAACACGCTGGCACTGCGCAGCGACGTCGACCCGGCCACGGCGTTCGACGCCCTGCTCGACACGGTCCGAGCCGGCGACCTCGAAGCCTTCGCGAATGCGGACGTGCCGTTCGAGCGTGTCGTGGACGAACTGGGGATCGCTCGTTCGAGCTCCCGGCATCCGGTCTTCCAGACGGTGCTGTCCTTCCAGAACCTCGACCCCGTGCGTATGGAACTGCCGGAGCTGACCGTCGAAGCGCTCGACACGGGAGAGCTCTCCGCCAAGTTCGATCTGCAGGTCACGGTGGAGCCTCGGGAGGACTCCGCGAGCGGGCCGGGTGGGATGGCCGTTGCCTTCACCTACGCGACCGATCTGTTCGACGCGGACACCGCGGAGGCCTACGCGCGTCGATTCGTGGCGGTGCTCGACGCGGTGGCCGCCGATCCCGCCGCGGTGGTCGGGGACATCGATATCCGGACCGCTGACGAGGTCGCGGTGGTCACCGGTGCCCCTCGCGCCGTGCCGGAGTCGTCTTCGCAGGTCCCCGATACGACGATCGCCCAGGAACTGCGCGTTGTGGTCGAATCGGATCCGGACGCTCCTGCCGTCGTGTTCGGCGAGACCGAGTCGACCTTCGCGGAGGTCGAGAAACGATCCTCTCGGTGGGCGCGGCATCTGATCTCGCTCGGTGCGGGTCCGGGCGAGACCGTCGCCGTTGATGTCCCCGCCGGAATCGACCTGGTGACCGCGATCTGGGCAACCGTGAAGGCGGGGGCCGCGATCGCGGTGGGGACGTCCTCCGAGGCTCGTTGGATTCTCACGACCTCACAGCGCACCGCCGACGGCTCGGCGGTTCTGCTTCCGATGGACGACCCGGAACTGGTGTCGAGGGTGTCGGTGCAATCGGAGCGCCCCGTCGCCTACACCGAGCGCACGTCCGTCCTCCGTGCCGGGGACCCTGCGCTGAGGCTGCCGCAGGGCGACCTCACTCAGGGAGGTGCGGTGGCTGCTCTTCGCCGCGATCACACCGAGTTCGGTCTCACCTACGATGCTCGGATCCTGGTGTCAGGGCGGGCGGCAGACCCCTGGTCGGTATATGCGGTGCTCGCTGCCGCACTGGCCGGTGCTGTCGTGATCGTTCCCGAAAACCGTGACGATCTCGCCCGTGCTGCGGAAGAGGAATGGGTGACACACGCATTCGTTCCCGGTGATGCGGTGGCCGACCTCGTCGGCTGTGCGGATCTCGAGTTCGTCTCGGTCACGGACGGGATCGGGACGGCGGCTTCCGAATCGGTCGACGCCACCATCTGCGCGAGAACTCACCCGTGGTCGTCCGGTTCATGATCGACTTCTCGGGGTGACACTCAGGACGGATTGTGATCTGTGACGAACACGAGCGCCCGACGGCCCTCCCCGTCGGGCGTGCAGGACACGTGACCGAACGGTAACTTTACCGTGACCGGGGCCGTCGGGGTGCTCCGACGGGAGGAGTTGTCACGTGGCCGAGGCGGGGTCCGAACGAGGAATCGACAGGTTCGGAGGAGCCGCGACACAGTCGCGGAGTGGTCGCCGGTCCGGCGGACCCCGCCCGGAGCGGCGTGGGCGTGGTCGTCGTGGTGTGTTGTTGCCGCAGTTGTTGGTGTCGGCGGTGGAGTCGGCCGGTGATGCGGTGGCGGTGGTGGAGGGTTCTCGGTCGTTGTCGTATCGGGAGCTCGATGCGGTGTCGTCGCGGTGGGCGCGGTGGTTGATCGGTCGTGGGGTGGGGCCGGGGGATGCGGTGGTGGTGGCGGTGCCGCGGTCGCTCGAGTCGGTGGTGGTGTTGTGGGCGGTGGCGAAGTCGGGGGCGACGTTCGTGCCGGTGGATCCGGGTTATCCGGCCGAGCGGGTGCAGTTCATGGTGGCCGATTCGGGTGCGGTGTTGGCGTTGACGGTGGCGTCGGTGGCGCAGGTGGTGGCCGGGTCGGCGGGGTCGGTGCCGGTGGTGGTGGTCGACGAGGTGTCGGTGGCCGCGCAGGTGCGGGGGTTGTCGTCGCGGCCGGTCTCGTATGCGGATCGGGTGCGTTCGCTCGAGCCGTCGGATGCGGCGTGGATGATTTATACCTCGGGGTCGACGGGGCGGCCGAAGGGTGTGGTGGTCTCGCATGCCGGTGTCGGTGGGGTGATTGCGGCCGAGCGTGAGCATTTCGGGGTCGATGGCTCGTCGCGGGTGTTGCATGTGTGTTCGCCGAGTTTCGATGTGTCGTTGCTCGAGTTGGGGGTGGGGTTCTCGGCGGGGGCGACGGTGGTGGTGGCGCCGGCGGGGGTTGGTGGTGGTCCGGATCTGGCGGATGTGATTGCGTCGCAGTCGGTGTCGCATGTGTTCATGACGCCGGGTGCGTTGGGGTCGATGGATCCTGCCGGGTTGGATGCTCTGCGTGTGGTGGTCGTGGCGGGTGAGTCGTTCACCCCGGATCTGGTGCGGCGGTGGTCGGTGCCGGGTCGGCGGCGGTTCTTCAATGCCTATGGTCCGACGGAGACGACGATTCTGGCGACCGCGTCGGCGGAGTTGGTGCCCGATGCGCCGGTGGTGATCGGGTCGGCGATCGCGGGGGTGGGGGCGTTCGTGCTCGATGAGCGGTTGCGTCCGGTGCCCGAGGGTGTGGTCGGTGAGTTGTATGTGGCCGGGGCGCAGGTGGCGCGGGGTTATCACGGTCGGTTCGGGTTGACCGCGGCGCGGTTCGTGGCCGATCCGTTCACTCCGGGTGGTCGGATGTACCGGACGGGGGATCTGGTGCGTCGGGGTGGCGATGGGGTGTTCGAGTATGTGGGGCGCAGTGATTTCCAGGTCAAGATTCGGGGGTTCCGGATCGAGTTGGGGGAGATCGATGCGGTGTTGTCGTCGGTGCCGGGGGTCGGTTTCGCGGTGACGGTGGGGGCGGCGTTGGCGTCGGGGGAGTCGGCGTTGGTGTCGTATGTGGTGCCCGAGGCGGGGGCGGTGCTCGATCCGGCGCAGGTGCGCGCGTCGGTGGGGGAGGTGTTGCCCGGTTATATGGTGCCGTCGTCGGTGACGGTGCTCGACGAGGTGCCGCTGACGCCGGTGGGGAAGGTCGATCGGGCGGCGTTGCCGGCGCCGGTGTTCGAGGTGGCCGAGTATCGGGCGCCGCGGACACCGGTGGAGATCGCGGTGGCCGAGGAGGTCGCGCAGGTTCTGGGGGTCGAGCGGGTCGGGTTGGATGATTCGTTCGTCGATCTGGGGGGTAATTCGTTGGCGGCGACGCGGTTGGTGGCGCGGTTGTCGGCGCGGTTGGGGTATCGGGTGGCGGTGCCGGTGGTGTTCGAGACGTCGTCGGTGCAGGAGTTGGCGGCCCGTGTCGATATCGACACCGCCGGTGCCGGTGCCGGGACTGTGGTGTTGGCGGTGCGGGAGCGTCCGGAGCGGGTGCCGTTGTCGTTGGCGCAGCAACGCATGTGGTTCCTCAACCGTGTCGATTCGTCTGCGGCCTATAACATTCCGGTCGTCGTCCGGTTCACCGGAGCGCTCGACGCAGACGCGCTCGGCCGTGCGATCGATGACGTCGTGGCCAGGCACGAGTCGTTGCGGACGGTCTACCCGGAGGTCGACGGCCGTCCCGTACAGCACATTCTCGGTGCGGACTCGGTGCGGTCCGTGCTCGTCCCGGTCGACATCTCGCCGGATGCGCTGGCCGGCAGGATCGAACGAGTCGTCTGCACTCGATTCGATGTCACACGTGAGGTCCCGTTCCTCGTCGAACTCCTCCGGACGGCGCCGGAGGAGCACGTGCTCGTCGTCGTGGTGCACCACATCTCCGCCGACGGCTACTCGATGGGGCCGCTGACCCGGGATCTTGCGGCTTGCTACGTCGCCCGACTCTCCGGTTCGGAACCGCGGCTCCCCGAATTGTCCGTGCAGTACGCGGACTACACACTCTGGCAGCGCGAGATCCTCGGCGACGAGTCCGATCCCGGCTCGATGTCCTCCCGACAGATGGATTTCTGGCGTCGCGCCCTCGACGGAATCCCCGACCGGATCGACCTTCCCGCCGATCACCCGCGGCCGAAGGTGCAGTCGTATCGTGGTGCAAGCGTGGATGTCTCGATCGGTACGGAGGTCCACACGGCGCTCCAGGCACTTGCGCAGGATCACGGCGCCACGCCGTTCATGGTGGTTCACGCGGCGTTCGCGGTGCTGCTCTCCCGGATGTCCGGCATGCGCGACATCGTGGTCGGCACTCCCGTCGCGGGACGGAACGACCCGGCACTGGACGACCTCGTCGGAATGTTCGTCAACACCATCGTCTTCCGGGCCGAGGTAGATCTCGCGGAGTCGTTCTCCACTCTGCTCTCCCGGGTCCGGAAGGCGGACCTCGCCGCGTTCGCGCACGCCGACGTGCCGTTCGAGCGTCTCGTCGAGGTGCTCGATCCGGTGCGGTCTCTCGCGCACCACCCGTTGTTCCAGGTCGGATTGTCCTTCCAGAACCTGTCGCGCGCGTATCTCGACCTACCGGGTCTCGAGGCCGAAAGTCTCGCAGCGGAAAGGAACGTCTCCCAATTCGATCTGCACCTGATCCTCGCCGAACGCTACGACGGCGAGGGCGTGGTGGACGGGTTGGCCGGTGTGCTCACCTACGCGACAGATCTCTTCGAGGAGTCCACCGCGCAGGCACTCGCGGACATGTTCGTGCGCCTGGTTCGCGACCTCGTGACCGACCCCACGCGGCCGGTGGGCGACGCACAGATGCTCGACCCCGCGCAACGCACCCGCCTCCTGCACATCTCGGGCGGCCGGCGACACCCGGCCGACGCGCAGACGCTACCGGAGCTCTTCCGCAGAAACGTATCCCGTGTCCGGGAGGCCACCGCGGTGGTCCACCCCGGCGGACGAGCGTCGTACCGGGAATTCGCTGCGCGGGTGAACCGTACGGCACGCGCACTCGTCGCAGCAGGTGTCGGACCCGAGACCCGGGTGGGACTTCTGATGCCGAACTCTCTCGAGCTCGTCGTCGCGATGTTCGCCGTCTCGACGGCCGGCGGCGCCTACGTGCCCCTCGATCCTTCTCTGCCGTCCGGCCGGATCGAACAGATCGTGGACACCGCCCGTCCCGCGCTCGTTCTCCGTTCGTCGAAGACGACCGGCGCAACCCGCACGGTCGATACCCGTGACGCGGTTCTGTTCGACATCGACGACCCGGCGTGGGAAGAGTTGCCGGCGGACGATCTCACCGATGCGGACCGGACTTCGCCGCTGTCACCCGACAATGCGGCCTACGTGCTGTTCACCTCGGGCTCCACGGGAACACCGAAGGGAGTGGTCGTCCCGCACCGGGCGGTGGTGAACCAGCTGGAATGGATCCGTTCCCGGTTCGGAGCGGACCACCGTGAAGTGGCAGTGCTGCACACACCGCCGACCTTCGACCTGTCGGTGTGGGAGTTCTGGGGTGCGCTCACTTCCGGTGGATGTCTGGTCGTTCCGCCGCCCGGACGGTATCTCGATCCTGCGGCGATGCTGGCCTTGATGGACCGGGAGGAGGTCACCACCTTCCACTCCGTACCGACCATGCTCGATATGCTCACCGCGGCAGCGACCGGCGAATATCCCGCCTCGTTGCGCCGGGTGCTGTCCATCGGGGAAGCGCTGTCGCCCGCCTCGGCCGAGGGATTCCGGAAGTGCTCGGATGCCGTGCTGACGAATCTCTACGGTCCCACCGAGGCGACCGTCTCGGTCACTGCCCACGAGGTGCGGGAGGACGACCTGCATGTCGTTCCGATCGGTGTGCCCGCATGGAACACGACCGTGCGCGTGCTCGATGGGCGCCTGAACCCGGTTCCGGTGGGGGTCGTGGGCGAGTTGTATCTGGGTGGGGTGCAGCTTGCGCGCGGATACCTCGGCCGTACGGCAGAGACCGCCGCTCGGTTCGTCGCGGACCCGTTCGGCGACGGACGGTTGTACCGCACCGGTGATCTGGTGCGGTGGGTGGAGACATCGGCCGGCACCGAACTCGAGTATGTGGGACGTCGGGACCAGCAGGTGAAGATCCGCGGTTTCCGGGTCGAACTGGCCGAGATCGAGGATGCGCTGCGTTCGTGCCCGGGGGTGATCACCGCCGCTGCGGCGGTGCAGAAAGATGCGGACCGGGGAGACCGGCTGGTGGCCTTCGTCGTGGCGGACGACGACACCGACCTCGACGTGGAAGCGCTACGACCTGCCCTCACCGAGCGGCTGCCGGGATACATGATTCCGACCGCGATCGGCCTGCTCGACCGACTGCCCCGAGGGACCACCGGAAAACTCGACCGCAATGCTCTTCCCGTTCTGCGGGCCGAAGCCGCTCGGTACCGTCCGCCACGGACGGACACCGAAGCAACTGTCGCGTCGGCATTCGCTCGCACGCTCCGGATCGAGCGAGTGGGACGTGACGACGACTTCTTCGCACTCGGCGGAACGTCGTTGCTCGCGATCGCCGTCCACGGCGAGTTGGCGGCTGCGGTGGGGCACACCGTGCCGGTCGAGTGGATCTTCGACAGTCCTGTGGTCGCCGATCTCGCGGAACGGATCGATCGCACCGACCCGACCGGCAAGGACGGACGCAGGGCAGCTTTCGACATCGTGCTACCGCTGCGCACACCGGATGCCGATGGTCCACCGGTGTTCTTCGTGCATCCCGTCGTAGGCCTGGCGTGGAGTTTCGCCGGGCTGGCCGAGTACGTGGAGGACGGACGCCCGGTCTACGGACTGCAGTCACCGGCACTGTCGGGTGACGCGCCGTTACCCGGGACCATCGAGGAATGGGCCGCCGTCTACGTCGAGGCCGTTCGTGAAGTCCGGCCCGCCGGTCCGTATCACCTCGTCGGTTGGTCGATGGGTGGCGTCATCGCTCACGAGATGGCGGTCCGGTTGCAGCGCGCGGGCTCGATCGTCTCGTCGCTGACCCTCCTCGACGCGCACGTACGGATCGTCCTGACCGATCGGGTCGATCCGGCGGAGGTCGCGATGGCAGGCCTGATCGGGGCCGGGCAGGGTGGCGACACACCACCCGCGGGTGTGTTTCGTTTCACAAACAACCCGGCGGACGACAACGGGCCGGCGCTCGGGTCGCTTCCCCTCGACGGGATTCTGCGCGGCATAACCCACTCCTTCGAGGTGCTCGAAGGTCACACACCGGGCCTGTTCGACGGGAACATGTTGTTCGTCGAGGCCGGGAAATCCTCCCGCCGGGAACAGCCTTCGCTTCGGGAATGGGATCCGTTCGTCACCGGTCGCGTGGTGCGGCACATCGTGGACGTCGATCACTGGGGCATCACCTCCGATGAAGGATGCCGTGAGATCGGGCCGATCCTGGCGAAGTTCACCAGCGGTGAGAATGTCCGAATTGCCCAGTCGGGCAACCGGGGAGGCGGAGTCGGTCCGTCCGTTCGAGTGGAGCCCTAGCCCGGCCTGTGCCAGACTCGATCACGATCGGCAGATGTGGACCGGTAGTCGGGGACCAGTCCACACAGATGCTCGATCGATGGGCGCCGCGAACTCTCGCGACGTCTGGTTTTGCGTACCCCCGGCGAGATCGGGGAGGGCATGACCACCAGTGCAATCGGGCCGGAATCGAGTCCGGCGGTGTCCGCAGACGCTCACCGACAGCGCGGTTCTCGCCGGTGGAATCACCGTCTACGCCGCCGTCCCGCGACCGCGCTTCTCCCGCATCTGCTGGCCGCGGCGGTCGAGCGCGATCCTTCCGGTATCGCGATGCTCTCCGAATCGGGATCGACGACCTACGCGGAACTCGACGCCGCTTCGTCACGTCTGGCGCGACTGCTGATCGGCCGTGGTATCGGCCCCGAGGACGTCGTGGCGCTGGCTTTCGTCCGGTCGCCGGAATCGGTGGTCGCCACCTGGGCCGTCGCCAAGACGGGCGCGGCCTTCGTTCCCGTCGACCCCACATACCCGCCCGATCGGGTCGAGCACATGGTGGTCGACTCCGGCGCTGTTACCGGACTGACCCTTTCGGACACCGCTTCCTCGTTGCCGGAGACCGTCGAGTGGCTGCGGATCGATGCACCGGACGTGTCGTCCGAAGCGGAGGCGCTGGCCTCGACCCCGGTGGGCTTCGACGAGCGACGCGGTCCGCTGCGACCGGACAACGCCGCCTACGTCATCTACACGTCCGGTTCGACCGGACGGCCCAAGGGTGTGGTCGTCACCCATACAGGTCTCGCGAACTTCTGTGCGGAGCAGGTCGAACGCTACGGCCTGACGGCCGATTCGCGCACCCTGCACTTCGCATCGCCGAGTTTCGACGCTTCCGTACTCGAACTGCTCCTGGCGGTCGGGGCGTCGTCGACCATGGTCGTGACGCCGCGCTCGGTCTTCGGCGGTGGCGAATTCGCAGAATTCGTTCTGCAACACGGGGTCACCCACGCCTTCGTCACTCCGGCCGCGTTGTCCTCGGTGGACCCGTCCGGGCTCGGCGTGCTGAACACGGTCGTCGTCGGTGGTGAGGCATGCCCGCCCGAACTGGTGACGCGATGGGCTCCCGGACGCCGATTCTTCAACGGCTACGGCCCCACCGAGACGACGATCATGTCGAACATCTCGGACGAACTCGCTCCCGGCGACCGGGTGACGATCGGGCCCCCGATCCGCAACGTGTCGGAGTCCGTGCTGGACTCGCGTCTGCATCCGGTTCCCGCAGGTGTCGTGGGGGAACTGTACGTCTCGGGTCCGGGCGTGGCCCGCGGCTATCACGGACGTCCCGGATTGACGGCGACACGATTCGTCGCGGCTGCCGGAGGCACACGGATGTACCGCACCGGTGACGTCGTCCGTGGACCAGAAAGCGCCGATGCGGGCATCGTCTACGTGGGCCGCAACGACTTCCAGGTGAAGGTGCGCGGTTTCCGCATCGAACTCGGGGAGATCGACGCGGCGCTGTCGTCCTTCCCCGGAGTGGATTTCGCCGTCACCCTCGGCCGTCCGACACCTGCCGGGGAGACACGCCTCGTGGCGTACGTGCACGGTGCCGGTGCGGCGCTCGATGCGGATGTCCTCACCCGCCACGTCGCAGACCTGCTTCCGGCGTACATGGTTCCCGCAGCGGTCGTCGTCCTCGACCGGATTCCCCTCACCCCGTCCGGCAAGGTCGACCGCGCCGCCCTGCCGGAACCCGGGATCACGGCCACCGAGTTCCGTTCCCCCGCGACGGTATCGGAACGGGCGATCGCCGAGGTGTTCGCCGACGTGCTCGGGGTGGACCGGGTCGGGCTCGACGACAACTTCTTCGATCTCGGCGGCAACTCGCTGCTCGCGACCTCCGTCACCGGTCGTCTCCGGACACGGCTCGGAGTCACGGTCGGTGCCGCGGCGCTGTTCGAGGAACCGACCGTCGCGGGACTCGCGTGCCGCCTCGACGCCACCTCGTCCGGCGGAACGGTGCCGCTCGTCGCACGGCTCAGACCCGCACGCCTGCCCCTGTCCTACGCTCAGCAGCGCATGTGGTTCCTCAACCGCCTCGATCCCGAGTCCGCCGTCTACAACATTCCGCTGGCGGTCCGGCTCGCGGGCACCCTCGACATCGACGCGATGCGTACGGCGTTCGCCGACATCGTCGAACGTCACGAGACGCTGCGCACGGTCTACCCGGAGGTCGACGGTACCGGGGAACAGCGCATCCTCGAACCCGGGAGGGTCACGGTCGACGTGCCGGTGGAGCAGGTTCCGGCAGAGGCACTGGTCGAGCGGCTCGCGACCGTCGCCGGACGTGGTTTCGACGTGACCGCGGAGGTGCCGGTCCGCGCGCACCTGTTCGAGACCGGAACCGACGACCACGTGCTCATGCTCGTGATGCACCACATCGCCGGTGACGGCACGTCGCTCGCGCCGCTCGTGCGCGATCTCGTGACCGCGTACACCGCCCGAGCCGAAGGCCGTCCGCCGGCGTGGACGCCGCTGCCGGTGCAGTACGCCGACTACACGCTGTGGCAGCGCGAGGTCCTCGGCAGCGACGACGATCCCGGGTCCGTCGCCGGCCGGCAACTGGCGTACTGGACCGAAGCGCTCGCCGGTATCCCCGACCACCTCGACCTCGCCACCGACCACGTCCGCCCCGCCATCCTCGGCTCGGGTGGCGGCACCGTGCGCACCGAACTCGACGGCGACACCTACGAGTCGATCACCGCGCTGGCACGCCGCACCGGGACGACGCCGTTCATGGTCGTCCACGCCGCGCTCGCGGCGCTGCTGGCGCGACTGTCGAACACCCACGACGTGGTGATCGGGACGCCCGTCGCGGGTCGATCGGCACCCGAGCTCGACGACCTCGTGGGCATGTTCGTCAACATGCTCGCCCTGCGTACCGACGTCGACCTCGGCGCGTCCTTCACCGAACTGCTCGACCAGGCGCGCCGGGTGGACATCGCGGCCTTCGACCACGCCGACGTCCCGTTCGAGCGGCTCGTGGAGGTGCTCGACCCGGTTCGGTCGCCGGCGCGCCATCCCCTCTTTCAAGTGGGCCTGTCGTACCACAATTTCACCCTCGACGCGCTCGAGTTGCCGGGCCTGCGGGTCGAACCGCTCGACGCCTCGTCCTCGTCGGTCCGGTTCGACCTCCACGTCACGATCGTCGACCGCGGCGTGAACGGCGGACCCGGCGGGTTCGACATCGAATTCGGTTACGCCACCGACCTGTTCGACGAGTCGTCCGTCCGCCGCATGGTCGACCGCTATCTGCGGATCCTGTCGGTCGTCGCCGACGACGCGGACGTCGTGGTCGGCGACATCGACCTGCACGATCCCGACCAGCTCGCCGCCATGCTCGAAGCATGGGAGGCCGAGCAGGTCGCGGTGGGCCCCGGCCGGACCCTCGCCGACCTGTTCGCCGACCAGGTCCGCTCAACACCGTCGGCCTGCGCGCTCGTCGATGCGAAGAGCGAACTCACCTACGGTGAATTCGCCACGCGGGTACGCCGTCTCGCACGGATGCTGATCGACCACGGAGTCGGTCCCGAGACGGTCGTCGCCCTCCCCATCCGTCGTTCGATCGATCTCGTCGTCGCGATGTATGCCGTCGTCGAGGCCGGCGGAGCGTACCTGCCGCTCGACCCCGACCATCCCCGCGAGCGGATCGAGTACATCGTGGAGTCGGCCGACCCGGCATGTGTGCTCACCACCGGCCGCGACCGGATCGACCTCCCCGGTGACCGCCCGACGATCGAGGTCGACACGGTCGATCTCGCCGCGTACGACGGTCGCGCCCTGCGGAACTCCGACCGTCTCGCACCCCTGCGCGCCGGGAACGCGGCGTATGTGATCTACACCTCGGGCTCGACCGGCCGTCCGAAGGGAGTCGTCGTCTCGCACGAGGCGATCGTCAATCAGCTGGTCTGGAAGAAGAACGAGTACCGGCTCGGCGAGGGGGACGCGGTCCTCCTCAAGACCGCCGCGACCTTCGACCTGTCGGTGTGGGAGTTCTGGTCGGCGCCGACCTCGGGTGCGAAGCTCGTCATCGCGTCGCCCGACGGACACCGTGACCCCGCCTACCTCAACGACTTGATCCGCCGCGAGAACGTGACGACCCTGCACGTCGTCCCCTCGATGCTCGATGCGCTGCTCGACGACGCAGAAGGAGAACTGCCGGGTTCGCTACGACGCGTCCTGGCGATCGGCGAGGTACTTCCGGTCGACACCGCGGAGCGCACCCTCGAACACTCCGACACGGACCTCGTCAACCTCTACGGTCCGACCGAAGCGGCGGTCTCGGTGACAGCCCACCGAGTCACCGAGACGGCGGAAACATCCGTGCCCATCGGGTCGCCGATCCCCAACACGCAGGTGTTCGTCCTCGACGACCGCCTGCATCCGGTGCCTCCGGGTGTCGCGGGAGAGCTGTATCTCGCCGGTGCCCAGCTCGCTCGCGGTTACCTCGGGCGTCCCGAGCTCACCTCCGAACGGTTCGTGGCGAACCCGTTCGGTGCACCCGGTACGCGTCTTTACCGCACCGGCGACGTCGTGCGCTGGCGGTTCGACGACGACGGGCTGTCGGGCACGCTCGAATACCTCGATCGCGCCGACTTCCAGGTGAAGGTGCGGGGTTTCCGCATCGAACTGGGGGAGATCGAATCGGCGTTGCGTGCGCTTCCGCAGGTTCGTGACGCCGTCGTCACTGTGCAGAACGGCGATCGGATCGTGGCATTCGTGGTTCCCGTCGCCGAATCCCCCGACATCGCGTCGATCCGCGCCGCGCTGACCCGGACACTGCCGTCCTACATGGTCCCCCAGGGCTTCGTCACGCTCGACGTCCTGCCGCTCAACGCCAACGGTAAGCTCGACCGCAAGGCTCTTCCGGAAGCGGAGGTCGCCTCGGCGCCGTATCGCGCCCCGCGCAGCCGCACGGAGACGGTCGTCGCCTCGATCTACGCGGAAGTGCTCGGTACCCGGGACCGCGTGGGTCTCGACGACGACTTCTTCGGAATCGGGGGCAACTCGCTCAGCGCCGTGAAAGTCGCCGCACGCTTGCGGGACGTCCTCGACGCCCACGTCGAATTGCCCTGGCTCTTCCTGTATTCGGGCGTCGAGGAACTCGCCGCCCGGATCGATGCGCACGGTGACTCGGCGCGAGACGCACTCGGCGACGCAGGCCTGGATCTCGTTCTACCCCTGCGTGCCGGTGGGGAGGGTGCGCCGGTGTTCTGCATCCATCCCGTGACGGGACTCGCATGGGGCTTCGCCGGTCTCGTCCCGTATCTGGGCGACCGTCCCGTCTACGGCCTGCAGTCGCCCGCCCTCGGGGCGAGTGGCGCTCTCCCCTCGAGCATCGATGCGTGGGCGGACGAGTACGCCCGGCGTATCCGGGAGATCCACCCGCACGGTCCCTACCATCTCGTCGGCTGGTCGATGGGAGGCATCCTCGCCCAGGCCGTCGCGATACGACTGCGCCGCGCCGGGCAGGAGGTTCCGACCCTCGCGCTGCTCGACGCCTACCCGGAGGCACGAGGCGCTGCGGCTCCGGAGCGGGCGACCGCACCCACCGTCGCCGAGGTCCTCGGTTTCGGCAGGGACGTCCCGGGGGCCTCGGTGCCCTTCACCGAGCTCACCCCCGAGAACGCGCAGAAGATCGTCGAGGGTCTACCGGCCCCGTTCGACGTACTCACCCCGGAGCGGATCGAACGGATCGTCGAGGGTGTGCGTCACTCCTACACCCTCCTCGCGTCACATCGACCCGAGGTCTACGACGGGGACCTGACGGTCTTCGTCGCCGAGGCCGACCGCTCCGCGTCATCCGCAGAGACGTGGTACCCGTTCGTGAACGGACTGGTGACCACGCGCGAGGTCCCCGTCTCCCACTGGGACCTCGCCACCCGGAAGGCTTGGGCCGTGATCGGTCCCGCCCTCGGCCGACGGCTCGATTCGGGGCGCTGACCGGCAAGAACTCGATATCTCTGCCGCATGGGGCGAACCGCCGAGGGTCGCCCCATGCGGGCGTGCCCGAGGCTCGTCGTAACATGACGCCTTGCCCCGCGATGCTCTAATGGGGCAACTGACCACCCGGTCACAACGGGTGGTCGCGGCCGAAACGGGACGTTCGAGGGAATCGGTACCAGTGGTGAGTGAGTTCTCGCGCGAGGTCGGCGGGCAGCAGGGGGACGAGGCTCGGACGAACCTCGACGACGTCCGGAACGCCGATCCGGCACGGACGGACCGCGGCAGCCGGCCCCGTCGGCGCCCTGCCCGGAGGCGCGGACCGCGTGCCGTGCTCCTTCCGCAGTTGCTGGCGGCTGCCGTGGAACGAGACCCGGCGGCCACGGCCGTGGTCTTCGGCGACCGTTCCCTGACCTACGCCGAACTCGACGCCGCGTCGTCGCGAACGGCTCGTCTCCTGATCGACCGGGGGGTCGGCCCGGAGGACGTGGTCGCGGTATCGCTCGCCCGTTCGATCGAGTCCGTGCTCGCGGTGTGGTCGGTCGCCAAGTCGGGCGCGGCATTCGTTCCCGTCGACCCGAACTATCCGGCAGACCGCATCGAGTTCATGATCGACGACTCCGGTGCACGCCTGGGTCTGACCCGGTCGGCCTCGGTGGCCGCGCTGCCCGAGACCGTCGAGTGGATCGCGCTCGACGATCCGCAGACGATCACCGATGCCGACGCTCTGCCGTCCGCTCCCGTGAGCTTCGACGAGCGGGTGCTGCCGCTGCGGGCCGAGAACCCGGCCTATGTCATCTACACCTCGGGTTCGACGGGCCGGCCGAAGGGCGTCCCCGTCACCCACACGGGCCTCGACGACCTCGCGCAGGAAGTCGCGGCACGCTTCGATCTGACACCGCAGTCGCGCGTGCTGCACGTGGCGTCGCCGAGCTTCGACGCGTCGGTCTTCGAATGGTTGATGACGATCTCCGTCGGCGCGACCATGGTCGTCGCACCGCCCACCGTGTTCGGCGGGGACGAGCTCGCCGAACTGCTACGCCGCGAGCGCGTGACGCACGCCGTGATCACCCCGGCCGTGCTGACCTCGATCGACCCGAGCACTCTGACCGATCTGGAGATGGTGCTCTCCGCTGGTGAGGCATGTCCGCCGGATGTCGTGGAGCGCTGGGCACCCGGGCGCCGATTCTTCAACGGTTACGGACCGACCGAGTCGACGATCATGACGCACTGCAGCGGGCCGCTCGAACCGGGACGGCCCGTGACGATCGGTACGCCGGTTCGCAATCTGAGCGCGTCCGTCCTCGACGCCCGCCTGAATCCGGTCGCTCCCGGCGTGGCCGGTGAACTGTACGTGTCCGGGACGGCTCTGGCCAGAGGCTATCGGGGACGCCCCGGTCTGACCGCAGAACGATTCGTCGCAGGGCCGGGCGGTACCAGGCTCTACCGTACCGGCGATCTCGTCCGTACCTCCCGCGGCACGAACGGCGAATTGATCTACCTGGGACGCAACGACTTCCAGGTCAAGATCCGCGGTTTCCGAGTCGAACTCGGTGAGATAGACGCAGCGCTCGCCGCCTGTGACGGAGTCGATTTCGCGATGACGGTGGGTCGCGAGACGCCGGCGGGTCAAGCGCAGTTGGTGTCCTACCTGCACTCCTCGGAGGGGGTGGGGATCGACACCCGCGTGGTTACCGAAGAGATATCGAACGTTCTTCCGTCGCATATGGTTCCGTCGGTGATCGTCGTACTGGACGAGATCCCGCTGACGCCGTCCGGCAAGGTCGATCGCGCGGCGCTGCCGGACCCCGATCCGGTGACCGTCGAGTTCCGCCCGCCTGTCACGGATACCGAGATCGCTGTCGCCGAGGAGTTCGCGACGCTGCTCGGCCTGGAACGGGTGGGTCTCGACGGCGACTTCTTCGATCTCGGCGGCAACTCGCTCGTGGCGACCCGGGTGGCGGCCCGGCTCGGTGAACGCCTCGACACCCGTGTGCCGGCCCGACTGTTGTTCGAGGGCTCGACCGTGGCTGCGCTCGCCGCGCTGATCGAACCCCTCGGCACCGGCGGCCGTATCCCGCTCACCGCCGGTACGCGGCCCGAGACGATTCCGCTGTCGCTCGCCCAGCAACGGATGTGGTTCCTCAGCCGGTTCGACACCGGCTCGGCAGCGAACAACATTCCCGTCGCGCTCCGGCTGCGCGGGGCGCTCGACGTCGACGCACTCCGCGCGGCGATCGCCGACCTCGTGGATCGGCACGAAACGCTCCGCACCGTCTACCCCGATCGCGACGGGGTGGGCAGTCAGGTGATCCTTCCCCCGTCGGCGGCCACCCCGACTGTGCGTGTCGAGGACGTCCCGGTCTCCGACGTGGAGAACCGCGTCCTGCGCACCGTGTCGGCCGGTTTCGACGTGACGACAGAGGTGCCGCTGCGGCTCGAACTCCTGCGGGTCGCGCCCGACGAGCACGTCCTGGTCATCGTCGTCCACCACATCGCCGCAGACGGGGCGTCCACCGAACCGTTCGTACGCGACCTCGTCACCGCCTACCTCGCCCGCACCGCCGGAGCGGTCCCCGGCTGGCAACCGCTCGCCGTGCAGTACGCCGACTACACCCTGTGGCAGCGTGCGGTGCTCGGCTCCGAGGACGATCCTGATTCTCCGGTGGCGAAGGAGATCGCGTACTGGACGTCCGTTCTCGCCGACCTACCGGACCGGCTCGAACTCCCTACGGACCGGCCCCGGCCGGTCGAGGCGTCGGGCCGCGGCGCCACCGTCGATTTCGAGATCGATCCGGCACTGCACGCGGCCGTCGCCGAACTCGGCCGGGCAGCGGGATGTTCGCCGTTCATGGTCGTCCACGCAGCCTTCGCGGTGTTGTTGTCGAGGATCTCGGGCGCACGCGACATCGCGATCGGCACACCCGTCGCCGGGCGTGGCGAGCAGGCCCTCGACGACCTCATCGGCATGTTCGTCAACACCCTTGTGCTGCGGACCGACATCACGCCCGACCTGACCTGCGCCGAGCTCCTGCACCGGGTCCGCGATACCGACATCGACGCATTCGCGCACGCCGATCTGCCGTTCGAGCGGCTCGTGGAGATCCTCGATCCGGTCCGCTCCGCGGGGCACCACCCGCTCTTCCAGGTCGCCCTGTTCTTCCAGAACATGGCGCAGCCCGAACTCGCGCTGCACGATCTCGAGCTCGTACCTGTGGATCTCGGCGGAAGCATCGCCAAGTTCGATCTCCAGCTCACGGTGACCCCCCGGGAGGTGGACGGGCACCCCGCCGGAATCGGAGCCCAGTTCACCTACGCCACCGATCTTTTCGACGACTCGACCGTTCGCGCCCTGGCGGATCGCTTGGTGTCGGTGCTCGGAGCCTTCGCGAGCGACGCCGACATCCCGGTCGGGGAGATCGACCTGCTGACCCCGCACGAGCGTCATGCACTCACCGTCGGGGTCAACGCGACCGACCATCCGACGGACACGGGGACACTGCTGTCACGTTATCGAGCCCAGGTCGACCGCGTCCCGGGAGCGACCGCGGTCCTCTTCGGCGACGAGTCGCTCACCTATGCCGAGTTCGACGCACGCGTCAACCGACTCGCGCGGCACCTGATCTCGTCCGGGGTCGGACCCGAATCGCTCGTGGCCCTGGGGATCCGGAGGTCGATCGATCTCGTGGTCGCCATGTACGCGGTCGTCACCGCCGGCGGCGCCTACGTGCCGCTCGATCCCGACCATCCGGCCGATCGGATCGGTCACATCCTCGACACCGCCCGACCGGTGTGTGTGCTCAGCACGAGCGCGGACGCCGGCGACCTCCCCGAGGGAATCGCCCCGATCCTCCTCGACACCCTGGAGGCGGATGTGTACGACGCGCATCCTGTCCGGGAGGACGAACTGCGCGGCACCGTACAGCCCGCATCACCGGCCTACGTGATCTTCACGTCGGGTTCGACGGGACGGCCGAAGGGTGTGTCCGTCCCCCACGAAGCGATCGTCAACCAGCTCGAGTGGATGGCTGCCGAGTACGACATCGCCGGGAGCGATGTGTACCTGCAGAAGACCGCCACGACCTTCGACGTCTCGCTCTGGGGCTACTTCCTGCCACTGCGCACCGGGGGCACCCTCGTCGTGGCGCCGCACGACGCCCATCGCGACCCGGCCTGGGTGGCGGATGCCGTCACACGCCACCGCGTCACCCTCACCGATTTCGTCCCGTCGATGCTCACCGTCTTCGCCGCACAGGCACCCGCCGGCAGCTGCGCGAGCCTGCGGCACGTGTTCGTCATCGGAGAGGCACTGCCGCCGGAAACGGTGTCGGCCTTCCGCCGGCTCGGCGATGCGGCGCTCCACAATCTCTACGGCCCGACCGAGGCGGCGGTCTCGGCGACCTACTGGCCGGCCGACGGCGACGGTCACTCCGTGCCGATCGGTGTGCCCGAATGGAACGTGCAGGTCTACGTCCTCGACTCGCGTCTGGCTCCCACACCCGTCGGGACGCCGGGTGAGCTGTATCTCGGCGGGGTTCAACTCGCTCGGGGTTACGAGAAGCGCCCCGACCTGTCCTCCGACAGGTTCGTCGCGAGTCCGCTCGGACGACCGGGGAGCCGGATGTACCGCACCGGCGACCTCGTGCGGTGGCGTCGTACCGTTGCGGGAGAGCTCGTCCTGGACTATCTGGGTCGCACCGACTTCCAGGTCAAGTTCCGCGGCCAGCGCATCGAGCTCGGCGAGATCGAGACGGCTCTGCTCGGCTGTGCCGAGGTATCGCAGGCAGTCGCGCTCGTCGTGCCCACATCCACCGGTGAGCAACTGGTCGCGTACGTCGTGCCGGCACCGGGACACACCGTCGACCGGGCGGCGCTGCTCGATGCGGTGAAGAAGACGTTGCCTTCCTACATGGTGCCCTCGGCCGTCGTCGCGCTCGACGAGTTCCCCTTGAACACCAGCGGAAAGCTCGACCGCAAGGCCCTGCCCGCACCGGTCTTCGAAGCACGCGAGTTCCGTGCGGCCCGTACCCCGATCGAGGAGATCGTGGCAGGTGTCTACGCCGACGTGCTCGGCGTGGCCCGGGTGGGTGCCGACGACGACTTCTTCGAACTCGGCGGCAACTCGCTCGTCGCGACGCGCGTCGCATCACGGATCTCCGACGCACTCGGCACGAGGGTCCCGGTTCGGGAACTGTTCGAATCGCCCACGGTCGCGGCGCTGGCCGTGCGCCTCGAATCACACGGAACAGGTGAGGACCGGCCCCGTCTCGAGGCCCGGCCCCGTCCCGAGCGCGTGCCACTGTCGCTCGCACAGCAGCGCATGTGGTTCCTCAACCGATTCGATCCGGAATCGCCGGCCTACAACCTGCCGGTGGCGCTCCGGATCACGGGATCTCTCGACGCCCGGGCTCTCGAAGCCGCGGTCGCCGACGTGATCGATCGGCACGAAATCCTGCGCACCGTCTACCCGGAGTCCGAGGACGGTCCGGTGCAGGTCGTGCTGCCGGCGGCCGGGTCCGTTCCCGATCTGACACCGGTCGAGATCGTCCCCGGTGATCTCGAGACCGCCGTCACCGCGCTGGCCGTCGCCGGATTCGACGTCACAACCGATGCCCCGCTTCGTGCCAGGCTGTTCCGCCTGGATGCCGACGACCACGTGCTCGCGTTCGTCGTCCACCACATCAGTGCCGACGCGTCGTCGATGGCGCCGCTCACCCGCGACCTGATGACCGCGTACATGTCGCGACTCGCAGGTGAACGTCCGTCGTGGACGCCGCTGCCGGTGCAGTACGCCGACTACAGCCTGTGGCAACGCGAGGTGCTCGGCTCCGAATCCGATGCGGATTCCGTCGCGGCAGCGCAGATCCGGTACTGGGTCGAGACCCTCGACGGTCTTCCCGACCAGCTGGAACTGCCGATCGACCGTCCCCGCCCACCGGTGCAGTCCCTGCGGGGCCGCCGCGTTCCGTTGCGGATCCCGGCGGACGTGCACTCCGCGCTGTCGTCTCTCTCGCGCGAGCGCGGGGCGTCGCTGTTCATGACGTTCCATGCAGCGCTCGCGGTCCTCCTGTCACGATTGAGCGCGAGTTCCGACGTCGCGGTCGGCACGCCGATCGCGGGTCGCGGCGAGGCCCGGCTCGACGACGTCATCGGCATGTTCGTCAACACGCTCGTGTTCCGCACCCGAGTGGACGACGACGCGCGATTCGGCGAGCTCCTCGACCGCGTGCGGGAGATCGATCTCGACGCCTACGCCAATGCGGACCTGCCGTTCGAGAGGATCGTCGAGATCCTCAACCCCACCAGATCGCAGGCGCGGCACCCCCTGTTCCAGGTAGGCCTGTCGTTCCAGAACGTCGAGCGGTCGAGCCTCGAACTGCCGGGCCTGACGGTCACGGGTCTCGACATCGAGACCGAGATCTCCCAATTCGATCTGCACTTCATCGTCGCGGACCATTACGCCGAGGACGGATCGCCCCTCGGTGTCGGCGGTTTCGTCACCTACGCCACCGACCTGTTCGACGAGTCCACGGTCGTGCGGTTCACCGAACTGCTCGAGACGGTCCTGCGCGCGGTGACCGCCGACCCGGACGTCGTGGTGGGCGACATCGATCTGCTCGGGGAGGCCGATCGGCAACGGCTCGCCGAGCTCGACGACACCGACCGGACCACGGACGGTTCCGCCACATTGGCGACCCTGTTCGACGAGCAGGTCGCACGCCGACCGGACGCGGTGGCTCTCGTATCGGGTGACAGGCACTGGACCTATGCGGAGCTCGACACCGAGGTCAACCGGCTCGCGCACATGCTGCTCGAGTGGGGTGTCGGTACGGAGGATCGTGTCGCGCTCCTCCTGCCGCGTTGTGCGGAGCTCCCCATCGCGATGTACGCGGTCGCGAAGACGGGTGCGGCATACGTACCGATCGATCCCGCGATGCCCGTGGCCCGCGTCGAGTACATCCTGGAGACGAGCGCCCCCACGGTCGTCCTCACGAACGGCGACGCTCGCCGGACCTGCGCCCTCGATCTGCCGAAGATCGTCGACCTCGACGAGATCGACACGGCCCGGTATCCGTCCGGTCCGGTACTCGACGCGCACCGGAGCTCACCGCTGCGGCCCGACGATCTCGCATACGTGATCTTCACGTCCGGGTCGACCGGCCGGCCGAAGGGCGTCGCGGTCAGCCACCGCGCCGTCACCAACCAGTTGCTCTGGAAGGCCGAGGAATTCGATCTCGGCCCCGACGACGTCGTGCTCCTCAAGACCGCCTCGACGTTCGATCTGTCGGTGTGGGAGTTCTGGTCGGCGCCCACCACAGGCGGCCGGTTGGTCGTGGCACGACCGGACGGTCATCAGGACCCGGACTATCTGCTTGCCACGATGCAGGAGCAAGGTGTCACCGTCGTGCACCTGGTGCCCTCGATGCTCGAGATGCTCATGACCGCCTCGGAGGGGTCGCTCCCCGAATCCGTGCGCGTCGTCCTCGCGATCGGTGAAGCGCTGCCGGCCACGACCGCTCGCGCGTTCCGCCGCACCCACCGTGCAGCACTGTTCAACCTCTACGGCCCGACCGAAGCCGCCGTGTCGGTCACCTCGCACGAGGTCGACGACGCGGACGAGCACGTCGTGCCCATCGGCACACCCGAATGGAACACCCGCGTCCACATCCTCGATCGGCGCCTCCATCCGGTGCCTGCCGGGGTGATCGGGGAGCTCTACCTCGCCGGTATCCAGCTCGCCCGCGGCTACCAGGATCGACCGGCACTGACGGCGGACCGTTTCGTCGCCGACCCGTTCGGACCGGCCGGGACGCGCATGTACCGCACCGGTGATCTCGCGGTGCTCCGCACCGACGGCGAGATCGAGTACCGGGGCCGCTCCGACTTCCAGGTGAAGATCCGCGGTTTCCGCATCGAACTCGAGGAGATCGAATCGGCACTCCGTCGCCTCGACGATATCGCTGCGGCCGTCGTGACCGCGCACCACGATGCGCGTCTCGGTGATCGGCTCGTCGCGTACCTGGTTCCCGCTGCCGGTGCGGTCGTCGACACCGGCCGGGTTGCCGAGGCTCTCGCCCGGGAACTGCCCGGATACATGATCCCCGGGGCGTTCGTCGTTCTGACCGAGCTTCCGCTGACCGCCAACGGAAAGCTCCACCGCGCAGCACTTCCCGCGCCCGTCTTCGAGTCCACGGAGTTCCGCGCCCCGACCACGACGATCGAGCAGACCGTGGCCGGTGTGTTCGCAGATGTGCTCGGCGTCGACCGCATCGGTCTGGACGACGACTTCTTCGATCTCGGCGGCAACTCGTTGCTCGCCACCCAGGTCGTCGCGCGTCTCGGTAAGATGTCGGGACTGCGCGTTCCCGTCCGCGCACTGTTCGAGGCCCCCGGTGTGGGTGCGCTCGCTGCCCGCCTCGAGCAGTTCTCCGCGGTCGAACACCACGAACCTCTCGTCCCAGTGATTCGCCCGGTAGAGATACCCCTCTCGCTCGCGCAGCAGCGGATGTGGTTCGTCAACCAGTTCGACACGTCCTCGCCCGCCTACAACGTCGCTGCGGCGGTGCGGCTGTCCGGATCGCTCGACGCCGAGGCCCTGCAGCACGCCGTCGACGACATCGTGGCGCGACACGAGACCCTCCGTACGCGATATCCGCGCGGGACGGAAGGTCCGATCCAGCAGATCCTCCCGGCAGTGGAGGCCACCGTTCGCCTCGAACCCGTCGACGTGACCGAGACCGACCTGCCGGCCCGGGTACACGACATCGTCGCGCGCGGCTTCGATGTCACCACCGAGATCCCGGTCCGGCTCGCGCTGTTCCGTCTCGCCGCGACCGAGCACGTCCTCGTGACGGTGGTGCACCACATCAGCGCCGACGGCTGGTCGGTCGGGCCGCTCACGCGAGACCTCGTGGTCGCCTACAGTGCACGCTCGGCGGGCGCGGTGCCCGCTTGGGCGGCACTCCCGATCCAGTACGCCGACTTCGCTCTGTGGCAGCGACGGATGCTCGGTGCGGAGGACGATCCCGCCTCGGTTCTCGCCGGACAGGCGGCCTACTGGAAGAACGCTCTCACCGGGATCGCCGACGAGATCGCCCTGCCCACCGATCGTCCGCGCCCGCCCGTGCAGTCGATGCGAGGTGGCAAGGTGCGCTTCGTCGTCGACCCGTCGACCCATCACGGGCTCACCGAGGTCGCCCGCACGCACAACGCGACCCTGTTCATGGTGCTGCACGCCGCACTCGCCGGCTTCCTGCACCGCATCACCGGTGACGTCGACATCGCGATCGGTACGCCCGTCGCCGGCCGCGGACACGAGGAACTCGACGACCTGATCGGTATGTTCGTCAACACTCTCGTGCTGCGGACCGCGCCGCGTGGCGACCGGTCGTTCGCCGACCTGCTCGCCGAGGCACGTGAGACGGATCTCGATGCGTTCGCACACGCCGATATCCCGTTCGAGAGTCTGGTCGAGATCCTGGCGCCGGAACGGTCCACCGCGCGGCAGCCACTGTTCCAGGTCGCACTCTCCTTCGAGAACCTGGGCCGGACCGGTTTCGATCTGCCGGGCCTGAGTTTCGGAATCGTGGATTCCGATATCGACGTCGCCAAATTCGACCTGTCGCTCACCCTCGCCGAACAATTCGATCAGGCCGGCGAACCGGCCGGTATGGCGGCCGAGTTCTCGTATGCACGAGACCTGTTCGACGAGAACACGATCGACGGCTTCGCGCGTCGCTTCGTGCGTTTCCTCGACGGTGTCCTCACCGACACCGACCGGGCGATCGGCGACGTGGACATCCTCGACGCCGAGGAGCGTGCACGTCTCGCGGGAGTGCGCGGCGCCGAATCGGTCGAGCCGCAGACCCTGTCACGGCTCCTGTCGCTCGCTGTGGCGGGGGGACCGGACCGCACCGCCGTGCGTTGCGGCGACGAGGCACTGACCTATCGCGAGCTGGACGAGCAGACGAACCGTCTCGCCCGGGTGCTCCTCGACCACGGTGCAGGTCCGGAGACGTTCGTCGGCCTCGCCTTCCCACGCTCGATCGACATGATCCGGGCGGTATGGGCGGTCGCCAAGACGGGGGCGGCCTATGTGCCCATCGACCCCGACTATCCGGCCGACCGTATCGCCTACATGCTGGAGGATTCGGGAGCAGGTCTCGGCGTCACCTCCTCGGCTCACGCCGGCAGGCTCCCCGACGCCGAGTGGCTCGTGCTCGACGACGACGAGTTCCGGGACAGATGCGACCGGATGTCGTCCGAACCGATCGAGGCGACGGAACTGCACGGCGCGATCCGCGTCGGCAACGCGGCCTACGTCATCTACACTTCCGGCTCCACCGGCCGGCCGAAGGGTGTCGTCTCGACCCATGCGGGTCTGGCGAATCTTGCACGCGCGCAATGCGAGACCTTCCGAATCACAGCCGACGCACGCACCCTGCAGTTCGCTTCACCGAGCTTCGATGCGTCCGTGCTCGAGATGCTGCTCGCGGTCGGAGCGGGAGCGACGATGGTGATCGTGCCGCCCGCGATCTACGGCGGCGAGGAACTTGCGGCCGTCCTGCGGCGCGAGGCCGTCACGCACGCCTTCGTCACTCCGGCCGCGCTGGCCACCGTCGATCCGTCCGGCCTCGGTGAACTCGAGGCGGTGATGGTCGGCGGCGAGGCGTACTCCTCCGATCTGGTGACCCGGTGGGGAAGCGACCGTCGGTTCTACAACGTGTACGGCCCGACCGAGACCACGTGTATCACCACCAGCTCCGAACCGCTCGTGCCGGGAGGCGCGATGCCTATCGGTCATCCGTTGCGCGGTGTGGGTGTGCACGTGCTCGATGCCCGACTGCATCCCGTCCCGCTCGGCGTCACCGGCGAACTCTACCTCTCGGGACCGGCGCTGACCCGCGGATATCACCGCCGGGCCGGGCTCACCTCGGAACGGTTCGTCGCATCCCCGTTCGGCGACGGGCAACGCCTGTACCGCACGGGCGATCTCGTCCGCTGGGCCGCAGGCGGAGAACTCGAGTACGTCGGACGTGCCGACCAGCAGGTCAAGATCCGCGGGTTCCGGATCGAACTGGGGGAGGTCGACGCGACCTTCGTCGCACATCCGGACGTCGACTTCGCGGCTACTCTCGGGCACGAGACCGCAGCCGGCGCCGTAGTTCTCGTGACCTACGTCAAGCCGTGCGAAGCGCGGACCGTCGACACCGACGAACTGCTCGCGTTCGTGGCCAGGTCGCTGCCCGACTACATGGTGCCCACGACCGTCGTCGTCATCGACCGGGTGCCGTTGACCCCGGTGGGCAAGCTCGACAAGAAGGCCCTGCCGGAACCGGTGTTCGCTTCCGCGGAGCGTCGCGCACCGTCGACTCCGGCGGAGACCGCGATCGCCGGGATCTTCGTCGAGATCCTCGGTGTCGACGAGATCGGCGCCGACGACTCGTTCTTCGCCCTCGGCGGCGACAGTATCGTGTCCATCCAGTTCGTCGCCCGAGCCCGGGCGCTCGGATTCGAACTGAGCCCGCGCGACGTCTTCGAACGGAAGACGGTCGCGGCACTCGCCGAACTCGTCGATGCCGGGGCTGCCACGGAGGCGGGGGAGGCGGAGGCGGATCCTGCAGCCGAGGACACCGCTCCTCGGACACCCGAGATCGCGCGTGTTCGCGCAGGCGGGCACCACGGTGTCACGAGTGTCGTCATCGAGATGCCGGGCGGAGTCGACGACGACGGTCCGGCCGAGTGCCTGACCGCTGTACTTGCGGCGCATCCGCTGCTGCGTCTGGTCGTGCCGCGCGAGGTCGACGAGCCCCCGCGGGTCGTTGCCGCGTCGGCCCTCGATATCTCGAAGGTGTTGCGGCACAAGGTAGTCGAAGGCCCCCTTGCGCTCGAGGTGATCGTCGACGGCGTCGTGCGGGAGGCCGCAGACCGGCTGGACCCGGCTGCCGGCATCGTCGTGCAATTCGTCCGGGTGTCCGCCGGTGACTCCGATCTGCTCGTGGCCGTCGGCGACGCGGTCGCCGTCGACGGAGTGTCGTGGCAGGTGCTCGCCGACGATCTGGCCGCCGCCTGGACCGCCCGTGCCGCCGGTCGCGCCCCCACCGTGGCGGCCGAGAAGGTCTCGGCGCGGGCATGGTCGAACACGTTCGCGATGCCTCCTGCCGCGCCGGTGACGAGAGTCGCGACTGCGGATTCGGACGAGCGGGCCCCCCTCGGGGCCATCGTCCGTCATTCGGCCTCGGACACCGCATCCGTCTTCGCCGATCTTGCTGCGGCTTTCCGCGCCGAACCGATCGACGTGCTCGTCGCGGTCGCTGCGGTCGCGGTCACCGGCACCCGCGGGTCGACACAGGTCGATCTCGTGGTGGGCGCCGACGGGCGACGACTCGCATCTGCGGCCGGTACGTCCCGGACGGTCGGCGGTCTGCAGGTGCAGTATCCGGCGCACATCGACCTGGAGTGGGTCGGGGAACTCACCGGGCCCGAAGGGGCAGCCCCACTCGTCAAGGCCGTCAAGGAACAACTCCGTGCGGCGCTACGCCGGTCGCCCGACGACGCGGTGACGGCTGGTCCCGACACGATGGTGACCCTGCACGGCGAACCACGCGCCGGGGACATGCGCGAGGCCTGGCGATTGTCCGCCGAGCACGGGATCCGGCCCGTCTTCCGTACCGCACCGGAACATCGGCTCGAAATCCACGCCTCGTCGGTCGCGGGGGAACTCGCCGTGACCCTCACCGCCGATCCCGCGCGCGTCCACGAAGACGAACTCGCCGACGTGATCCGGACATGGACCGCGACGGTGGACGCACTCGCCCGGTACGCGGCACAACCCGGTATCGGCGGACTCACCCCCTCCGACCTACCCCTCGTCGACGCGGATGCCGACGACATCGAGATATGGGAGCAGCGGTACCCGGGCCTCGAGGACGTGTGGCCGCTCACCCCGCTACAGCAGGGCATGTTGTTCCACGCCCTGCTCGCGAGCGACGGCGTCGACGTGTACACGACCCAGTTCGTGCTCCGTCTCCGCGGTGATCTCGACACCGCCCGCTTGCACCGGGCCGCACAGACCCTGCTCGACCGTTACCCCAACCTGTGCGCGGCGTTCACCACGACGCGCAGCGGTGTGCCGGTGCAGGTCGTGCAGCGCGGGATCGAGGTTCCGTGGCGTGAGGTGGACGTCACCGAGGCCGGCGACCCGGACGCGATCGACGCGCGCATCGAGCAGGCGAAAGCAGAGGATCTCGCAACGCATTTCGTGATGGACCGCGCCCCGCTGCTCCGGTTCACCCTGTTCCGTGCCGCCTCGGACCGTGTCGATCTGCTCGTCACGAGCCATCACATCCTCATCGACGGCTGGTCGATGCCGCTGCTGATGCGCGACATGCTCGTGCTGTACGCAGCCGACGCGGATCCGGCCGTGCTGCCGCCCGTCGCTCCCTATCGGGACTATCTCGAGTGGCTGCACGCACGGGATCACGCCGAATCGCGGGAGGCATGGAAGCGCTCGCTCGACGGCCTGGACGGTCCCACGACGATCACCACGCTCGACACCGCTCGCGGGATCGAGGCGGGCATCGGCGAAGCCGGTTTCGAACTCACGCCGGACACCACGGCGAAGCTGTCCGCGACGGCGCGTCGACTCGGCGTCACCCTCAACAGCATGGTGCAGACGGCATGGGGGCTGTTGCTCTCCCGGATGACCGACCGCGACGACGTCGTCTTCGGCGCCACCGTATCCGGACGTCCGCCACAGCTACCCGGTATCGAGTCGATGGTCGGCCTGTTCCTCAACGCCGTCCCCGTCCGGGTGCGCATCGACCCGGACGAGACCGTCGCGAACCTGGCTTCGACGGTGCAACGCGAACAGGGTGAGCTCCTCGATCACCACTATCTCGGGTTGGCCGAGATCCAGGAGTCGGCCGGTGCGGACGCACTGTTCGACTCGCTCGTGGTTTTCGAATCGTTCCCGGTGGACGCGGCCGCCCTGTCGGAGGCGCGCTCCGGCATCGGTCTCGACGTCGCCGCCGTGGACGCGGCCAGCGGCACACACTATCCGCTGACACTCATGGTGGTCGCCGACGACCGGGTTCGGGTGACGGTGAAGTATCTGGAAGACGTGATCGGCGGGACCTTCGCGCGCGACGTGGCCGGCCGGCTGGAGGTCGTGCTCGACGCGTTCGCCGAGTCGGTCGACCGGCGGATCGGGCAGCTCGACGTGTCGACCGGACACGATCGGGCGCGTCTCGACCGATGGAATGCGACGGACGTCCCCGAACTGCTCGACGAGGCGACGCTGGTGTCATTGTTCGAGGAGCAGGCGGCCCGCACCCCACAGGTTCCGGCACTCGTGTTCGAGGACACCGAGTGGGACTACGCGACCTTCGACGCGGAAGCCAACCGGCTCGCCCGGCACCTCGTCGCACTGGGCGTGGGGCCGGAGACGCTCGTCGCGGTGGCGATGCGGCGCTCGCTCGAACTGCCGCTCGCGATCTACGCGATCGTCAAGGCCGGTGGTGGGTACGTACCCATCGACCCGGATCATCCCGCCGATCGCACCGCGCTCGTACTCGATGGGGCGCGTCCCGCATGCGTCCTCACCACGAGCCGTGAGGGTGTCGACGTCGCGACGACCGTTCCGGTGATCGACGTGGATCGCCTCGACCTCGGTCACCTGCCCTCTCACCCTCTCGACGACTGCGAACGGCTCGGCTCCCTGAGGCCTGACAACACGGCCTACGTGATCTACACGTCGGGGTCGACGGGCCGTCCCAAGGGTGTCCAGATCACCCACCGGCAGGTCGCCAACCAGTTCCGCTGGGCGCAGCGCACATTCCCGCATTCTGTGGGGGATGTGGTCCTGCACAAGACTCCCGTCACCTTCGACATCTCCACATGGGAATTGTTCTGGCCGTTGCAGACCGGGGCGACGGTCGTGGTGGCCCGGCCCGACGGGCACCGCGACCCGCAGTATCTCGCCGAGACGATCCGTCGCCGGTCGGTGAGCTCGGTGCATTTCGTGCCGTCCATGCTCGATGTCTTCTGCGAGTCCGCGGATTCCGGCGACCTCGCATCGCTGAAGTACGTCTTCGCGGCCGGGGAGGAACTGACCGCCGACACCGTCGACGCCTACCGGGCGATCGGCACGGCGGCACTCGTCAACTGGTACGGCCCTGCGGAAGCAACCGTGGTCACCAGTGTGGACACGGCCCGAGTGCACGGCCGGCCGGTGCCGATCGGTGCACCGGTCGCCAACACGACGGTGCACGTACTCGACAGTCGGCTCCGGCCGGTGCCGGTCGGAAGCGTCGGCGAACTGTACGTCGGGGGAGTGCAACTCTCCCGCGGATACGCCCACGCAGCGGTTCTCACGGCGGAGCGTTTCGTCGCCGATCCCCGCAACACCGGAGCGCGGTTGTACCGCACCGGAGACCTCGTCCGGTGGAGAGAGGACGGCAGACTCGACTACCTCGGCCGGTCCGATTTCCAGGTCAAACTGCGCGGGCAGCGCATCGAGCTCGGTGAGATCGAAGCAGTGCTCGTATCGCGACCCGAGGTGGCGCGCGCCGTGGTCACCGTCGTCGCGGGACCGGACGGAGGCGACCGTCTCGCGGCCTATGTCGTCGCTGCCGAAGGAGTGTCGCTGGATGTCGGCGAACTCGCCGTGCATGCGCGGCATTCGCTGCCGTCGTACATGGTGCCTGCGGTCCTCGTGCCCTTGCACGAACTGCCGCTCAACGCCAACGGCAAGCTCGACCGGAAGGCGCTTCCCACCCCGGTGATCGACACCGTCGCGTACACGGCGCCGCGTACTCCGCTCGAGGAGCTCGTCGCAGGCGTCGTCGAGGAGGTCCTCGGCGTCGAGAAGGTCGGTGTGGACGACGACTTCTTCGCGCTCGGCGGCAACTCGTTGAATGCGACGCAGGTCGCGAGCCGGCTCCGCGACAGCGTGGGCGCCGACGTCCGCGTCCAGTGGTTGTTCACCGACCCCACCGTCGCTGCACTGGCAGGACGCATCTCGGCCGAACGCGACGCCAGCGAGGAGTTCGATCCCTTCGCCGACAGTGCGATGCAGGTGCTGCTCCCGCTCCGGGCACGCGGTTCCCGGGCACCACTGTTCTGTGTCCATCCGATGTACGGACTCGCGTGGACGTACTCGGGCCTGACCCGCTTCGTGCACGATCGGCCGATCTACGGCATCCAGTCGAAGGCGCTGTCGGAGGACGGATACCTGCCGGAGTCCCTGGCCGGGATGGCGGCGCGATACGTCGAGGAGATCCGGACGGTGCAGCCACACGGTCCGTACAACCTCATGGGCTGGTCGCTCGGTGGTGTGCTCGCGCACGAGATGGCCGTGCAACTGCAGGCGGCGGGGGAGAGCGTCGACTGCCTCGCCATGCTCGACAGCCATCTGAATCTCGATGTCGGCGACTTCCGGGGAGCGATCCGCGACGAGCTCGAACAGATCGGCGTCGTCCTCGACGACTCGGCCGACGTGACGAGCCTGTCGGACGAGCATCTCCAGCGCGTGATGGAGACCGTTCCGCAGGAGATGGTCACGCTCACCGCGGAGCGTTTCCGCAATCTGTACGAGAGTGCGCTGCGATCGGCGGAACTCATCGCGTCGCACACCCCCGGGGTGTTCGAAGGAGACCTGATGTACTTCAGCGCGGCCGATCATCCGCCCGCCCAGGACGGTGCCGCGGGACGCTGGTCGCACCTGGTGACCGGAACCATCTCGGACGTTCCGATCGACTGTGTGCACGGCGCGATGACCACACCCGAGTCGCTGGCAGCGATCGGGCCGGTGCTCGAGGAACACCTCCACAGGGAGTGGATGTAACGAGTTGCTCCCGGACGACGACGCATGTAACTGTACGTAGGCCGCCATCGGGTAGGTTCCGTTCGAGCATCGGACCGCACCGCGCCCGACGCCGACCACCACTGCCTATTCGAAAAGGTGAGAGAACCGTATGAGGCATCCGATGCGAGGATCCGGACGACTTCGCGTACTGACCGTCGGCGCGGCATGCGCAGTTTTCTCGGCTGCGTTGTCTGTGGCTCCGGCAATTGCCCAGCCGGCAGACCCTGTGGCCGAGAACCAACAGCCGCTCCAGTCGGTGACCAGCGAAAACGGCTCGAAGATCACCCGTATCGAAAACTACGGCGAGCAGCAGCTGCTCGTCTACGTCTACTCCGCCTCGATGGACAAGGAGATCCTGCTCGACGTCTGGCGTCCCGCCGACACCAGCGAGCCGCGCCCGACGCTGTATCTCCTCAACGGAGCCGGTGGTGGCGAGGACAGCGCGACCTGGCGCTTCCGCACCGACGCGATCGAGTTCATGAAGGACAAGAACGTCAACGTCGTCTCCCCGGTCGGTGGCAAATGGAGTTATTACACCGACTGGAAGGAAGAGGACCCGGTTCTCGGTGTCAACAAGTGGGAGACCTTCCTGACGAAGGAGATCCCGCCGCTGATCGACGCGGCGCTCGGTACGAACGGGATCAACGCGATCGCGGGTCTGTCGTCCTCGGGTACGTCGGTCCTGCAGCTGCCCATCGCTGCACCCGGCCTGTACCAGGGCGTCGCGGCGTACAGCGGCTGCGCCCAGACTTCCGACCCGATCGGGCAGCAGTTCGTCAAGCTCGTCGTCGAGACCTGGGGTGGCGGCGACACCCGCAACATGTGGGGTGAGTTGAACGATCCGGCCTGGGCAGAGAACGATCCCTACGTGCACGCCGAGGAGCTGCGCGGTCTCGATCTCTACATCTCCAACGGCACGGGCCTGCCGGGGCGCTACGACACCCTGAACGGTCCGGAGATCGACGGCCAGGTCGACGTGCTCGCCAACCAGATCGTGGTCGGCGGCGTCATCGAAGCGGCGACCAACTACTGCACGCACAACCTCCGTACCCGCCTCGACGAGCTGGACATCCCCGCCACCTACAACTTCCGCGACTCCGGCACCCATTCGTGGGGTTACTGGCAGGACGATCTGAAGGACTCGTGGCCGGTGCTGCAGAAGGCCCTCGGCCTCTGACCGTCCTCGTCGGTCGGTTCGTGTGACCGACCGGAAAGGCCCCTACCGCTTGGCGGGTTCTAACGGTGGTCGCAACACCCCGAGTTTCGGGAGGTTGCGACCACCGTGTCTTTTTCGGAGACGACCACGTCGTTGAAAGTCCGTTTCCTGGCGTTGATGGATGAGGTCGGGAGCGTGGCTGAGGTCGCGCGTCGGCTCGATGTCGATCGGAACACCGCGTATGGATGGGCTCGGCAGGCCGGGTTGTCGTCGCACCGGTTGGGGCATCCATGCAGGGGCCGAGTATCTGCAACTGCGCGGGCTGGGGATGACGCGGCGAGAGGCCGTGGAGCGTGTCGAGGTCGATGAGCGAACTGCGCGTGGCGCACGGGCACGCCCGAAACCGGCGCTGCTCGCCTGAGCTTGGCACGAGCCGGTAGGCGCTGTGCAACCGAGCGGAGGTGAAAGACCTGCGCCGTTGTGCTGTCGCAGCAGCATAACGAAGCTGTGGGCAGCCTGAACCGGGAGACGCCGGCGAGGGGTGGCAAGCAGCCCCGACAACGACGGGACAGGCCAGCACTACCGGATGGTCTGGGTCCGGCAAGCATGAGCATTCCTGGGGCAGGTGCGAGAGCAGGTGAAGTCTCGGACCTTTGCTCCTCTTCCGGTGCGGGAGAGAATGATGCCCAAGCCGGGGAGCGGCAAGCTCAGGCGGCTCGGTATCCCCACGGCGATGGACCGCACGGTGCAAGCGTCGCTGTTGTGCTGGTGTTGGAGCCGATCTTCGAGGCGGATTTCACACCGGTCAGCTACGATTTCCGTCCGAGGCGTCGCGCTCAGGACGCGATCGCCGAGATGCATGCTTGGGGGACCCGAAATCATCATTGGGTGTTCGAGGCCGATATCGCGGCGTGTTTCGACGAATTGGACCATTCCGCGATCGTGGAACAGGTCCGTACGCGAATTGTCGACAAGCGTGTTCGGTCAAGTCCCGTGAGGTGGTGTACGACGTCGTCGCGTGATTCCTCGTCGGTGGATCAGGCGGTCAAGGCCGGTGTCACCTCCTCGGTGCCCTCGGTGACACTGTCGGCGGGCTTGTCG